>CAYPHE010000207.1:0-5076 GCA_964410075.1 uncultured Polaribacter sp. | reverse complement strand
AAGCGGTCGTTATTTGTGTTGTAATCTCCATAAGGAGATGTTCCGTAAGTTCTAGGAAAACCAGTATTTCTACTTACAACCTTTGTATTTGGGTAAATTGTTTTCCAAGTTTGCCAAGACGTTTCTATTAAAGGAACTAAAGCTACTTTTCTTCCAATTAGTTCTCCGTTTACAGACTCGTTTAAAATTTGAGACCAATTACTGCCTGTTTGTCTGTCAAAAGGAATTAAATTGGTGTTGTAAAGTAATCCAGAAACACCAAAGGTAGTTTCGTTTCCGTTTAAAATTCGGTTCCAGCCAATACCAGTTCCTGTAAGAGGGCAATAAGTAATAGCAACAGATACATCACCTACATTATCGTTAATAATTTCGTGCCAATCTAAAATGCTATGAGAATAGGCTCTTATATCATCTCCGTTTTTATATCCAATAACTAAGTCGGTATCTCTAATAAAACTAGCTTCAGAATTATCTGCACTAACCAATTCTGGATTTGTTAAAGCAGGTATGCCATCAATTCCCGGACCTCCGTCTAAAACTTCTCCTATTGGAATGCTCCATTCTCCACCAAAACTATTGTTGTTTGAATTATCATCTGGTTGACAGGAAAGTAAAAGTCCTAAACTTAAAAATAGTGCAAGTTTTTTCATTGTATGTTTGTTATTAAAGGTTGTTTTTTATGAAATTTATAAATAAAACCAGTTGTAAATCTAGAGGTAGGTGTTAGCTGTGTGCCATCTACATAACTGTATATAGGAACCTCTAGTTTGTTGGTAAAACTTAAATTTTTAGAGATTGCTATTTGAAGTTCTGCTCTTGTAAAAATCCACTCTCCACCTGTGTTTGGTATAAAGGAATTATCAATTTGATCTTCTGTAGCTTTTCTATATTTAATTACTAAGCCAGGATTTACAATCGTTTTTAGAAATAAAAACTCATCAACATAACTAATATTGGCTTGTAACACGTTGCCAAATTCGTAAGTAGAAGTGTTGTTTAAATAAGAATTGTTAATACCAGTAAATCGATAAGTTATGCTGCTAGAAAAAGTAGCTGTTGGTCTAAAATTTAGTCTTTTAGATAAAGAAAGCCATGCAATACCATCAAAAGCACCACTACCTGGTTGTAAATCTGCAGTTAACTGTATGCCTTGGTTAGATAAAATATCTGATCTTCCTAAAGGAATTTTAGAGCCAATTCCAATATTTAAAACAGTGTTATTTTTAAAAAGATTAGGCAGCGCATATTTTAGTAATACAACAGCATCTCCTATTCCGGCTGTTTCTGTAAAGTTTTCGTTCCCAAATTGGGTAATTGTTCTTGTTTGGTTTACCCAAGTAAATAAGGTTTCTAAAGAAATTTTGTCTGTAAAAGAATAGCCTATGTTAGCTAAAATAGAATTGGTAATTCGTTGTCTAGAATTATCATCTAGTCTATTATTTCCTGCGTTTAAAGTGTTTAAATTGTTATAATCATAATTAATACCAATTAGAAGAGCACCTTTACCTTCATTAGAAAGTCCAAGGTTGTTAGAAAGTGGTACACCTCCAGAGCAACATGTCTGTGCAAAAGTGTATTGATAAAGAAAAGAAAAAATTAGAAAAACAAGATTTTTAAACCTCATGAAAATATATTTACTAGTACTTGGTCAAAATAGCATCTAAAAACTTACAGTAATTTTTTTGTTTTTTATGTTAAAATTCGTGAAGTATAAAATGTAGTTTTTGTAATTTAGAAATTCTTAGTAAGCAACTATTTTCATGCAATCTTTCATATCAGATACATTAGACGATATTTTAAAAACAACCACAGATTTTAGAGATGTTACTTTTGTAATGCCCTCTCAACGTTCTAAAGTATTTTTAAAAAAGAACTTAATAGAAAAAGCCTCAAACGGATTTTTGCCAGAGTTGTTTAGTATAGAACAATTTATAGAAGAAGTAGCTCAGCTTTTTAAAATAGATAGCATTCCTTTATTGTTTGAATTCTATTCAGTTTATAAAGAGTTAGAAGAAAATCCAGATACTTTTGATGTGTTTAGCTCTTGGGCATTTACAGTATTGCAAGATTTTAATGAAATAGATCAATATTTAGTTGATGCTAAAGATATTTTTATTGCAATTAGAGATATTCGTCGCTTGCAAAAATGGTCTGTAAATGGAACATTTAAAGAAACAGAGTTGATAAAAGATCATTATAAATTTTTAGAAAAATTATATGCATTTTATCCTGTTTTGTATAATAGATTATTGGATAAAAAAATCGGATATCAAGGCTTGTTATATAGAGAGGCTTGCAAAAATATAGCTGAATATATAACGCAAAATACTTATAAAAAATTCTTCTTTTTAGGATTTAATGCGTTAAATAAGGCAGAAGAGCATGTGTTTCAGCAACTGTTAAATAGTGGTTTGGCAGAAGTATATTGGGATATTGATAAAACTTTTTACGAAGGAAAACATCAGGCAGGAAAATTTATAAGAACTTATAAAAAGAATTGGAAATACTATGAAAAACACTCTTTAAAAACAATTGGAAATGCTTTTTCATCCGAAAAAAAGATTTCAATAACTGGAGCACCTAAAAACATAACGCAAGTTAAATATGCAGGAGAAATCTTAAATGAGTTTACAGATTTTGAAAATACAGCATTGGTTTTATCTGATGAAACTTTATTAGCTCCAATGTTGCGTTCCCTTCCAGAAAACGTTACAGCTGTAAATGTTACCATGGGATTTCCTTTAAAAGATATTCCTACAACAAACTGTATTTTAAGTATTTTCAATTTATTTATCACTCAAGAAAAACTAAATAAAAAAGTAACAAACGAATTTTATTATAAAGAAGTTGTTCTTTTTTTTAAAGAGCCTTTGTTGTATTATTTATTTACTGAAAATGATAGTAGGATTATCAATGAGTTTCTAGTAAATATTTCAAAAGAGAATATACTATTTCTTTCAGAAGACTTGCTTGAAAGTTTTTTTGAAAAATGTTCCGATGAAGTTACAGAAGTTTTAAACTCTCTTTTTAGAGCTGTTAAAAATATTGGCGAATTTATAGATAGAATATTGTCTTTTTTGTTACTATTAAAAGACAAAGTAAGTGACATAGAAAAAGAGTATTTGTATCGTTTTTATAATGCTTTTACACAATTAAAAAACTTACAAGAAAAGTATAGTTACTTTACAGATTTAAAAAATTTAGAACAGTTTTTTAAACAATTAGTTACTTCAGAAACGCTATCTTTTCAAGGAGAGCCGTTACAAGGTTTGCAATTAATGGGAATGTTAGAAACGCGTGTTCTAGATTTTAAAAATATTATTTTAATTGGCGCTAACGAGGGGATTTTACCCAATAATACTTCTCAAAATTCTTTTATCCCTTTTGATGTAAAAATTAGCTTTGGTTTGCCAACTTATCGAGAAAAAGATGCAATTTTTTCGTACCATTTTTTTAGATTAATGCAAAGAGCAGAAAATGTTTCTATATTGTACAATACAGAGCCAGATATTTATGGTAGTGGAGAAAAGAGTCGATTTGTAAAACAATTAGAAATACTAAGAACAGATATTACTAACGAATTTGTTGCTCCAAAAATTGTTCCTCACAAGACAGCGTTGCAAATCATAAAAAAGGAAGAAGGTATTTTAGCAGCGTTAAAAAATTTAGCTAAAAAAGGAATTTCTCCTTCAGCTTTAACTACATATTTATATAATCCATTAGCGTTTTATAAACAGAAAATTTTAAAAATTAAAGAAGTAGATAATGTAGAAGAAACAGTTGCTTTTAATACTTTAGGAACTGTTGTGCACGATACTCTAGATGAATTGTATAAGCCATTTGTGAATCAATATTTAAAAGAAGATCATGTAAAAAACATGCAATCGATAGCAAAGCCTATTGTGGCTAAATTTTTTAAAAAACATTTTAAAAATGGAGATATTTCAACAGGGAAGAATAGATTGATTTTTGAAGTTGCCAATCAGTTTGTTCAGAATTTTCTAGATAAAGAAAAGCAACTCGTTCAAAATAAAGAAAATACATTAAAAATCATAGCTACAGAGGCAACTTTATCTTCAGAAATAACCCTAGAAGGTATAGAGTTTCCTGTAAAAATTCACGGTCAAGTAGATCGTGTAGATGAATTGAATGGTGTTTTGCGTATTATTGATTATAAGACAGGTAAAGTAGATTCAAGTAATTTACGTGTTACAGATATGGAGGTGTTAAGAGATGAAAAACATCATAAAGCAATACAAGTGTTATTATATGCTTTCTTATTTGTTTCAAATCATCCAGATTTAATTGGTAAGCAATTACAAGCAGGAATTTTTTCTTTTAAAAATTTAAATAGAGGTTTTTTACCTATTAATTTTTCTTCAAATTACAGACGTTCGGACTTAGAAATTACCAAAGAAAGACTAGATGATTTTTTAGAGGAATTAAAGAAGTACATTCAAGAAATTTATAGCTCTACTGTAGATTTTGTAGAGCCAGCAAATTTAAAATATTAAAAAAATTACGTTAAATTATTTGCCTAGAGGAACAACAATAATATTTTCAAATTCTTCTTTAAAAAGTAAGCTTGCCCTATCGGCATCTAACTTTACTTTATATTGACCTACTTGTACTTTCCAATCTGGAGTTTCGTAAAGAAGTTTGGCTTTTGTTTCTGGAAATTCAACTTTAAAAAGAGCCAGCGTTTTCTTAGCGTCACGTTCATTTCCGTTGTAAAGTTGAATTGTATAACCACTACCAACTAACTTATTATAGTTTTTTTTCTTATCTAAAAGATGGCGAACTTCTTCGCTCATTTCTGTGTTGTTTTGAGCAAAGCTTATAGAGGTTCCAAAAAGAAAAAGGAACATTAAAAAACAAAAATTGAATACTTTTTTCATCAAAAAATTATTTATGTAAAAGTAACAAGTTGACAATTAAAATAGTATCAATAAATATTATTTAGAATAATTTTAAATTAAAATTTAACATTACATAACCTTTTCCCAATTTGTTATTATGTTCTATTTTTGTGCTTCTAAAACTACGTATATAATAGTTTTAAATTTTACTAAATTA
>CAYPHE010000206.1:0-5078 GCA_964410075.1 uncultured Polaribacter sp. | reverse complement strand
AAATGGGAGTAACCTTTACCAATGCCCATGTACAAGCACCACTTTGTGGTCCTTCGAGAGCCTCTATAATGACAGGTTTACGTCCTTCTACAACGGGAATTTATGGAATGACACCTGATAACGAAATTAGAAGAGAAGGAAATCCTGCAACTAAAGATATTACGTTTTTACCAGAGTATTTTCAGCAAAATGGGTATCATACAATGGGTATTGGAAAGCTGTTTCACATTCACGCTCCTAAAAATGTATTTCAAGAATCTGGAGGACGTGTAAAAGGTTTTGGACCTTATCCTAAAGAACGTTTTGTTTGGAATGGTTTTGGAAAAGGAATTAAGGGAAAACACGGAAGAACAAGTACAGACTGGGGAGCTTTTCCAGAAAACGATACGTTAATGCCAGATCATCAATCTGTAAATTGGGTTAAAGAACGTTTACAGAAAAGTTATGAAAAGCCTTTTTTTATGGGCTTAGGATTTTTACGTGTTCATGTGCCTTTGTATGTGCCTCAAAAATGGTTCGATTTGTATCCTTTGGATAAAATTGAAACACCTCCATACAAATCTGATGACTTAAATGATATTCCAAATATTGGTTTACAAATTAACGATTTACCAATGATGCCATCCACAGAATGGGCAAAGGAAAGTGGAGAGTGGAAAAAAATTGTGCAAGCCTATTTGGCATGTGTCAGTTATGTTGATTATGAGTTAGGTCGTGTTTTAGATGCTTTAGAAAGTAGTAAGCATGCAGATAATACCATTATTGTTTTGTGGTCCGATCACGGATATCGTTTAGGGGAAAAAGGTACGTTTGCAAAACACGCACTTTGGGAAACAGCTACCAAAGCACCATTACTATTTGCTGGTCCCAATTTGCCGAAAGGAAAGAAAATTACTGCACCTGTAGAAATGTTGTCTGTTTATCCAACCTTGTTAGAATTAAGTGGATTACCTGCTTATAAAAGAAATGAAGGAAAAAGTTTAGTAACGATGATGCAAAAAGATGAGGGATTACAAGATGCTTATGCCTTAACTACTTTTGCGATGAATAACCATGCTATAAAAAAAGATGATTACAGATACATTCGCTATGAAGATGGAACAGAGGAGTTTTACGACCACCGTTTAGATCCAAACGAATGGCATAATGAAGCTAGTAATCCTAAATATAAAAGTAAGTTAGCAACTTTAAAAGCGCTTTTACCAAAAGAAAATTCAAAATGGGATGAAAAGTCAAATTACACGTTTCAACCTTATTTTGTAAATCAAAAAAAACGTATTAATGGAGCAGAAAAACAACCTTTAGAAGTAATTGGAGCAGATAGATAAATGGTCATTTATAAAACCAATTTCATTAAAACAAGTGTTGCTATTTTTTACATGTTTTTTTGCAATATTGCTTTTGCTCAAAATCCAATTTTAAAAGGTCTTGGTGTTTCAGATCCTCATGTAAGGGTTTTTCAGGATACGATGTATTTATACTCTGGTCACGATGCTAATCCAAAAGATAAAACTTGGGTTATGAAAGACTGGCGTGTGTTTTCGTCAACAGATTTACGCCATTGGTCTTTACAGCGTACTATAAGCCCCAAAGACAATTACATGGATGATAATAGTACAGATTGTTGGGCGAGTGATGCTGCAACAAGAAACGGGAAGTACTATTTTTATTTTTCAGATAGAAAAAGGGGTGTTGGAGTAATGTCTGCCTCATCTCCTACAGGGAATTTTAAAGATGCTTTAGGAAAACCTTTGGTGGCGCCAATGCACGACCCAACAATTTTAATTGATGATGATGTAGAAAAAACACCCTATGTAATATATGGAGATAAAGAAGGAGGAGGGTTTCATATTGCAAAATTAAACGCTGATATGATTTCTATTGCAGAAATCCCAAAACCAATTCAAATTAATGGAGACGCTTGGGAAAATGCACCACATTGGATGGATAAGAATTATCTCTTTAAACATAAAGATTGGTATTATTTAAGTTGGGGAAGAGATTATGCTGTTTCTAAAAATATTTATGGTCCATACCAATGTTTTGGAGGGGTTGGTAAAGGTTATAATTTAAATGAATTTGCTCATGGAAGTTTTTTCAAATGGAAAGGTCAGTTTTATCATATTTGGTGTTATTATATCAATAAAGGCTATAAGTTTAGAGAGTCTATTATAACCTATTGCCATATCGATGATAGTGGAAAAATTGTAACAGACACGAACTTTTTAGATCAACATTTTAGTAACGGAGTAGGGCAATACAATGCCTCTTGGGAAAAAATTGAAGCAGAATGGTTTTATGAAAAATCAGCAACAATAGAGAAAATAGGAACTGAAAAAGATGGATTTGTACTTTCAAATATTAAAGATAAAGATTGGGTAAGATTTGCGAATTTAACTTTTGATAAAGCATATCAAAAACTAATAGTAAATAGTTCTTTTAAAGGTAAAAAAGGAACTTTAGAAATACGAACTAAAAGTCCAAAAGGAAAGTGTATTGGAAAACTAGAATTAACAGCTAAAAATCAATCTAAAGTTTTTCAAAAAAGAGAACTTAAGATAGATCATGGTATTTCTAAAGAAGATGTATATGTAGTTTTTAAGTCTACAGAGAATAGTGTTTTACAATTAGATTGGATAAAATTTATACAATAATAAAACAAGTAAATTTTTAGTAAAAAAGGTAACTAAATCATGATGTTATTTACCAAAACAGTATCAAATTCTTTCATAATCTCGTCTAGATTACAAAAAAAATCAATAATTTCAATGTCATAAATCATAAGCAGAATATTTTTAGTTAATTGGATACCAGAACCTTAATTTTCTGCTTTAATTTAAAATTTCTTATATCGAACTCTAACCTGTTTTGAAGTTATTTTTAAATTCTTAAAAAAAAGCCCAAGAGAAAAATCTTGGACTTTTAAAAAAAATATAGATGGTTTTATTAGGTTAATTTTTCAACCACTTAAACTTTAAACTATTATTTGAAGAACTAAGATTTACGAAGTAGATACCACTCTCTAAATTACTAACATCAATTTTTATGAATTTATTAGATTGTGGTGCGTTTATCAAACGTACAACCTTACCAGTTATATCATAAATACTAATTTTACTTACAGTTATATTATTATTATTTACAAAGGTTAAATCGTACTTTACAAGCGAGGATTTTAAAGTAATATTATTTTTTAATCTAGTATCAATAATACTTTCGTTATGATTTACACCTTTTTTAGTTGAAGACTTAAAACTAGCAGTCGTATAATTTGCATAAATATTATAAACCCAATTAGATTGAGAGGTACTACCTTGCCAAAAACTAGGCATAATACCGTCAGACCATCCTTGATTAGAATTTATTCTACCAGGGGTTCCTGAATAGTATCTTACTTCTACACTATCTTCGTACACCCATGCTAAAAAAAGCCTTTGGTTGGTGCTAACAGATACAGGTTGTTCTAAATCAATAGTTTGCCAACCTGCAGAATTGTTAACCGGTGTAATAGGTGTAATACCTAACCTATTTTGAGGTGTGGTACCACTACCGTCATAAACGGCTAATGTCATGTCATTGCTACCACCTTCATGGTACATAGAAATACTGGTAATTTGTCCATCACTAGGCATGTCAATTGGCATTGCTCTTCTGTTAGATGCTGCAGCAGAAACAAGGTCTCCTAAGTTTTCATAACCAACTCTTGTAGTAGTTGATGATCCTCCATTATTGTTAGAACCAGACGAAGGGGTATAGTTTGCATAGATGTTATAGATCCAACTAGATTGGTTAGCAGTGCTTCCCCAGCTACTTGGCATACCACTAGACCAACCACTACCAGCATCTATTCTACCTGGGCTTCCTTGTCTATATCGTATACCTGGATTGTTTTCATATACCCAAGCTAAAAATAAAGTTTCATTGGCACTTATCTGGACTGGTTGCTGTAGTTGAATAGTTTGCCAACCTGTTTGAGAGCTTACAGTAGTAACATCTGTTACAGCAATTCTATTATTAGGGTTCGTTCCACTCCCACTATAAACAGCTAATCTCATATCACCTTGCCCTGCTTCATGGAACATAGCAATACTTGTAATAGTTCCATCTTCAGGCATTACTACAGGCATAGCTCTACGATTAGCAGAAGTAGTTGTTCGATCTCCTAAATTGTCAAAACCAATTAAATTTTCGTTGTTTGATCCACTACCACCGTTGTTGCCACCATTATTGTTACCACCAGTATTATCAGGATAACCAATTACATCTCTAAAAAAAGCGGTTCTATTTTGTAGATAACTAATCACAAAATTTTCCACATTAGATGGCAATCTTCCTGGGTATTTTAGGTATGTGTAACAAAAAATAGCATGTTCTGGCATGTCTTCTATTTTTGTACCATCATCTAAAGTAAAATCTCTTGCATATTCTGTAATATAAGCATTATCGCTACTTACTGCGTTTTGCCATGCAACTGTTTCTTGATAATCTTCTTGATATCCGGCATGAACTGACTCATGAAACACGGTTTCTTCTAAATCGTTATTGCTAATACGAACGTCCATATTTTGAGAATATAGGTTAAAAAACCTACCTGCATTCTCTGCATTCGCAGTAGTATTAGGTCCTCCTTGATGGATATTGACATGATTTAGGTTTTGCCTGTTTTGTACAGGTAACTTACCCAACCTGGGCGTCAATTTGTCTACCCAAGTTCTTGCTTGTGTTGCATTACCTAGATCGCCGCTAACCCTTATTTCTAGTACTTTTCCAGTGGCAAATGTGGCTTCAAAAATATGAACACCATCTTCAAATAGACCTGATTTTTCTTTACTCGGCATTTCCACGTTATCTTGAGTTCCTAAGTAAGATACACTTTGAAAGTCGTCAGGATCATCACTTTTAATAAAATCAATATTGTTAGACGTTATCGAAAACCGCCACAATGGATCTTGACCATAAGTGTTTGACCATAATAAGAGACCTATTAGTATTGTAAATAATTTTTTCATTTTATTTGATTTTGATTAGTTATTAATTTTACAAAACCCAATTTATTTTTTGAATAAATTTAAGAGTTG
>CAYPHE010000205.1:0-5181 GCA_964410075.1 uncultured Polaribacter sp. | reverse complement strand
TTACTCATTAATCTGTATTACAGCAGCCTTAAACAAACTGGCTTTACTTTTAAAGAATTTATTTTCTAAGTCAATTGCTTTTAAACGAGATTCTATCAATTTTACTTCACGGTAGTTTACTAAAAACAAAGAACTTGCACCCACAAAGAATTTGCGTTCTTCAGCTTTTAGTAATACTTGATAATCTGCAACAATATTGTTGGTTAAATCGCTTTGTATAATATAAGAATCTAACTCTTGTTGAATGGCATCAATTTTATTAGTAATGCTAACTCGAGAAGCTTCATTTTCAAATTGCATATCATTTAACTTTATAGTAGCTAATTTTAAATTACCACGTTCTTTTCTTAAAAATAAAGGCACACTAAATTTTATTCCTGCTTTGTAATTGTCTGTATTTAAATTAGTAAACTGATTTTCGTTTGGTGATAAAAAATTGTAATTAACGTCTAGTTTTGGTAGTAGACTGTTTAATTTTAAACGCCTTTCAACATCCAAACTTTCAATTTTAAATTGTAATGATTTAATTTTTGGATGTTCGTTTATATCAAAATTTTCGTTATTAAATAGAGCAATGTTAAATGTATTATCTACAGATTGTAAAGTAGAGGTATCTGGAATAATATTGCTTTGTAATTCAACTGGAGTATTGTCTGCTAGCCATAAAAAATTTGATAATTCTAAAGAAGTTTTAACGTATTTTATACGCGCTTTTTCTAAGTCTAGTAGTCTTGATTTATAAAAAATACCAGCTTCTAAAGTGTCAACAGCAGGTTTATCACCTTCTGCATGAGCTCTTTTTGTTGCATTAAAACGAAAGTTAGCATTATTTAAAAACTCAGTATAAACTCTTTTTTCATTATATGCTTTTAACCAACTGAAATAAGAAACAGAAGCTTCGTACAATATATTATTCACCAGAATTTGCTGATCTTCTTTTGCTTGATTTAAAAACAATTTAGCTTGTTTTATATCAGCCATTCTTTCATTCATTAAAAAACCTTTTAATAAAGATGCAGAAATTCCTGCGCTATACAAATTGTCTGCTGTTGCTTCAGGGTTTAAAAACTCTCCTGAATTATCCTCAAAATTTGCTTTAAATTCAATTCCGTACCAAGTTGGTACTTTAAAAGTTGCATTTAATTTATCAAAATATTCTTTTTCTTTAAATAATTTTTGATCAAAATCGACCTCTATTTTAGGATCAAAAGCACCTCTTGCTTTTAATAATTTGGCTTCACTATTATTAATAACCAAATTAGCTTGTTTTACGATTGGGTGATAACGTTTTACATAACCCAGATATTCAGAAAGTGTCATTATAGGCGTAAGACTATCTTTTGCAACATCATTGTTTGTTGCAGAGATAGTATCTTGAGCTTGTGAATTTTGACCTAAAAAGGTTACTATATTTAATATAAAAAAGAGTAAAAAAAGTCTTTTCATACGAGTTTTATAAAACTGTTTTTATTTTTTCTTTTTGTCTGATTTTCCTGCAGATTTTCCATCTGGTTGATAGTAATTTGGAGGGAAGCTATTTAATTGACGCCATAATTCAAACCAAATAGGCACATCTTCTAATAAAGCAATTGTTTTTGCACCAGAACCAGCTCTAATTGCTTTTGGCCATTCGTGGTCTGACTCATCTGGGGCTAATAAAATTCTATATTTTCCATTAGGGCTAATAAAACGCTCTATAGCCACAACTTTAGCGCCATAAGTTCCGTAAGATACATTTGGCCAACCAGAAAATACGATTGCTGGCCATCCATCAAATTGAACACGAACATCTTCACCAATATGAATTAGTGGTAAGTCTATAGGACGAACAAAAGTTTCTACAGCAAGGTCTATTTGTGCAGGCATTATACTAACCAAAGCATCTCCTTCTTTAAAAGTTTCTCCAATTCCACCTTTTATGGCTTTATTAATGTATCCATTTTGAGGTGCTTTTATAAAACGTAATGTATTTCTTACAATATAATTGCTATTGGTATTTTGTAATTTAGAAACCTGAGCTTCAGCATCAAATTGATTAGACATTGCAGTAGACATATCGCTTTGCGCTTTAGAAATCTTATTTATGTATTCAGAATTAATTCTGTTTAATTCGATTTTTGCATTTAAAACGTTGTTTTTGCTAGCAATCAATTTGTTTTCTTGACCAATTAATTTAGCTTGTGTTTCTTGTAGCTTTAATTTTTTCTCTTCAACATCTTTTACCGCTAAAATGCCTTCTTTTTCTAAAGTTTGTGTTCGATCAAATTGTCTTTCTGCTATCGTAATATTTGTTTTAGCAGCCTCTAAATCTATACTATCGCTTTGTACCTTAAGTTTACTTTGATATAATTTATTTACTGCTTGTTCTGTTTTTAAACCCAATTCTGTTTTTAAAGAAGCTATTTGACGTTGTAAAGCCTCAACTTTTTGTCCGTAAGCATCAACAGATGATGATTTTGCATCAATTTGTTGACCAGTTCTTTCAATTAAACGATCATCAAAATATTCGCTTTTTACTTCAGAAATTCTAAGAATCGTATCACCTTTTTCTACATAATCACCTTCTCTAATAAACCATTCTTCAATTCTACCAGGAATTTGAGATTGAATGGTTTGTGCTCTCTGGTTTGGATATAAAGTAGTTACCAAACCATCTCCAGTAATATTTTGAGTCCAAGGTAAAAACAATACGATTAAACCTATGATTCCAAAAATTATTAAAAAACGATTTAACGATTTGTAATATTTTTTATTAAAAATGTCCTTTCCAGATTTATAGCTGCTTAAATCTATTTGACTGCCTAATTTATTTTTCGAAATATTTAGCATTTATCTATATTTTAGATTTAATTTCTCCTTGATCTAATGTTATGGTTTGGCTACATTCTGTTCGCCAACTCTTTTTGCTACTTACTACAATTAAAGACCAAGGTCTGTCTTTGTCTGTTAAGTAACTAATAATTTCTTTAGTTTCCTTTAAGTTAAATTGATCTAAAGGATCTTCTAAAATCATTAACTTAGGTTGTTTTATAATAGCTCTTGCTAAAATTAGTTTTTTTCCAATAGTATAAGAGATTTGTTTTCCTTCGGGATACAAAATCGTATCTAAACCATTAGGTTGCTCCTTTATAAATTGAGACAAACCAACTATTCCTAAAGCTTCAAAAATAGTATCATCTGAAATATTTTCATTTCCAAAGATTAAATTGTTTTTTATAGAACCTTCAAAAGGTGTTTCTTCAGATAAAGACAATCCCATATGAGAACGATAATGATTTAAAAACAAGCTATTTATAGACAAGTTGTTAATGTAAATATTACCATCTGTTGGCTCTATAATTCCAGAAATCAAACGCAATAAGGTAGATTTTCCAGAACCACTTTCACCCATAATTAAAATTCTACTTTTGGGTGTTAATTTTAAAGAAATGTTTTTAAGAATTGGTTTTTTTCTTTCTTCTACTTCGTAGGAAACATTATCTAGCTCAACAGTCATGTCTCCTTTAAACTCTGGTTTTTCTCCCGTTTGTTTTTCTAAATCTCTGTCTACAACCTGACCAATTTTTTCTATTGAAGTTAATACATCGTAAAAAGACTCTAATCCAACAATTAATTTTTCTACAGAGGCAACAATTAATAAAATAATAATTTCTGCTGCTACAAATTGCCCAATATTCATTTGTTGGTTCAACACTAAAATTCCACCAATTAACAATAAACTGGCAGTAACAACAACTTTAAAACCAATCATTTGGGTAAATTGAAGGATTAAGATTTTAAAGTGATTTTCTCTAGCTTCTAAATATTTACTTACTAAAGCATCATTTTTCTGTATAGCAAAATTTGTATTTCCAGAAAGTTTAAAACTAACCACTGTTCTAGCAACTTCTTGTATCCAATGAGCAACTTTATATTTGTTTTTAGATTCTATTAAACTAGTATCTAAACCTTTTTTTGCCGTGAATTTAAATACAACAAATATTAATAATAGAAGTAAAATTCCAAAAATGATGAAAAAAGGATGATAAAAAGACAAAAGTATTAATGCAAATAAAATTTGTAATACTGCTGTAGGAATATCAATTAAAATTTTAGACAATCCTTTTTGAATGGTTAATGTATCAAAAAAACGATTAGCCAATTCTGGCGGATAATAATTCCTTAATTCTGACATTTGAATTTTCGGAAAACGATAACTCAACTCAAAAGAAGATCTTGTAAATATTCGTTGCTGAATGGTTTCTATAATTCGTAATTGCATTAATTGTAAAGCACCAGAAAAAATAACCCCAACTGTTACAACAATTACCAATACAATCCAAGAAGTAGAAATTTGAGCACCTTGAATTAAATTAATAATTGCTTGAATTCCAAGGGGCAAAGACAGTGCTACAATTCCTCCAAAAATAGCATAGTAAAATATCTGGAAAATATCTTTTTTTTCTAATTTCAACAGATTTATAAAACGTCTCCAAGGAGTTAATTCAGTATTATTTTCCATAGTTTTATAATAAAGTATTTTTAGTTAGTTGAATAAAAAAATCTGTAGGTGTTTTTTTATTTTCGTAATTAGTAATTGTAGGGAAATGTTCATTTAAAAAATGTTGATGAATACCACCCTCTAAAATAGAACTTGCTAAGCTTAGTGCATAAGGATAATCTGGTTTTACTTGTAAAACCATTTCTTCTAAACGTACAATTAATCGTTTGTAAATTTCAAAATACCCCTGTTTGTTTTCTTCATCTACTTCTTTAGTAAGAAAAGATTTAGAGCTTTCGTTTACAATTATTCGATATAAAATTATTTCGTTGATATGAGAAAAATTAGAGTCTTCTTCTACGGTTTGGGTTACAATAGTTATTGCTTTTTCTAGCTTTTCAGTTGCATTGGCAATGCTAAACGTAGCTAAAACCAACTGATACTCTAACCAAGCCCAATACCAAGAAGTTAAATAAAGTAAAAATTTATGTTTGCTTTCAAAATAGCGGTAAATAGAACTTTCGTTAGAACCTATTTTTAAACCTAATTTTTTAAAAGTAAAACTTTCAAAACCAATATCATCAATTAACAGAATACCATTTTCTACAATACGCTTTCCTAAATCAGAAGTTTCAGGGTCTTTAATGTAAATTTTATCAGGTACTGAAATTTTAATTACTGATAATAAATCTTTCATAGAT
>CAYPHE010000204.1:0-5186 GCA_964410075.1 uncultured Polaribacter sp. | reverse complement strand
ACGATATCTGGAAAAACAACCCAGAAAAAGTATTTGTAATGACAAAGAAATTTGTAGAAGAAAATCCTAATACAGCAATAGCAGTTACTAAAGCATTAATTAGAGCAGGTAAATGGTTAGATGATCCTAAAAACAGACCAGAAGCTGTAAAAATCTTAGCAATGTCTCAGTACGTAGGTGCTCCAGAAGCAGTATTAGCTAACTCTATGACAGGTACTTTCGAATTTGAAAAAGGAGACAAAAGAGATATGCCAGACTTTAACGTATTTTATAAGTACAACGCAACTTATCCTTTCTATTCTGACGGAATCTGGTTCTTAACTCAAATGAGAAGATGGGGGCAAATTCCTGAAGCAAAATCAGCTGATTGGTATTCTTCTACAATTAAAGATATATACAGACCAGATATCTGGAAAAAAGCAGCAGATTTATTAGTTGCAGAAGGAAACATTCCTGCATCGGATGTACCAACTACAGATGGTTATAAGCCAGCAACTGCAGACTTTATTGATGGAACTACTTATGATGCAAAAGATCCAATAGGATACATCAATAGTTTTTCTATAGGAAATAAAGACAAATAAAAATATAGAAATTTTAATAGAGGAGTTTTTGAAATAAAGATTCCTCTATTAAAAACTATTCAGTAATAATTACAATAAACTTAATATCTAAATAGCATTATGAAAGCAAGTTTAACATTAGGAAAAGTCTCTAAACTTATGGGATTAGGATTTATATCAACCTTTAAAAGTCTTTTTAAAGGAGAATTAGACAAAAAAGATTTACAAAATTTTTTACGCAAGGTAATAGTTCCTCTTGCTTCCATTTTATTATTTATTGGAATATGGCATTTAGGTTCTAAAGTATTGTATAATATAGAAGCAGATTTTAGAATAGCAAAAGCCTTAAACGAACAAGGTCAGGCAGCAGCAAATGCAACAGCAGCATGTATTGCTTCTGGAGATAGCACTTGCCAACCAAATACCTTACCATCTCCATCTCAGGTTTGGGAATCGTTTCAATCTTTACTAAGAGATCATAACATTATTAGTGCAGATAAAGCTGCTTTTAAAGAAAAAACAGCCGCTTTAAATGAAACTAGAACAGCTCAAGGTTTAGATCCAATTGTTTACACAGGAAGACCTTCTTTTGTAGACCAGATATTTAGAAGTTTAAAAACAGTTTTTGCTGGATTTTTATTAGCACTTTTTATTGCTGTTCCATTAGGGATTTTTATTGGACTTAGTCCAACTTTAAAAAGTTCTTTCAATTGGTTTATTCAAATTTTTAAACCAGTGTCTCCAGTAGTTTGGTATTTGCTAGTTTTTATGATTGTAAAAACAGTTTTAATAGATTCTAGCGAAGACAGCTCATTTACTATTTCGTTTATTAGTGTTGGTTTATGTTCTATGTGGGCAACATTAGTAAATACAGCAATGGGTGTATCTACAGTAGATAAAGATTATATAAATGTAGCTAAAGTATTAAAGCTAGGTACATTTCAGAAAATATTTAAAGTAGTATTGCCATCTTCTTTACCATTAATATTTACAGGTTTAAAGATTACATTATCTGTTGCTTGGATGGTATTGATCGCTATTGAATTATTAGCACAAAGTCCTGGTTTAGGATTGTTCGTTTGGGAAGAGTTCCAAAACGGTGCAAATGACTCTAACGCAAAAATTATTGTTGCGATGTTCGTAATTGGTATTATCGGTTTCTTATTAGACAGATTAATGCTAAGTATTCAAAATGCAGTTTCTTTTGAAAAGACTGATGCAGTATAATAATATTGAAAAAATTTAAAAATTGAAGAATTTAAAAATTCAATCTTTTCATCATTCAATAGTTTAATCTTTCAATATTAAAAAATGGCATATTTAGAATTAAAGAACGTTTGCAAAACATACGAAACAGGACCAGATGCTACAGAGGTATTATCTAACATCAACCTAACTATAGAAGAAGGAGAATTTGTAGCCATAGTTGGTTTTACCGGAAGTGGAAAAACTACGTTAGTAAACCTAATTAATGGTTTATTAGAGCCAACGAGCGGAGAGGTATTATTTAAAGGTCAACCAGTAAGTGGAACGAGTCACGAACGCGGAGTTATTTTTCAGAATTACTCTTTGTTACCATGGTTAACGGTAGAACAAAATGTGTTAATGGCAGTAAAAGAAGCTTTTCCAAAAAGAGAAAAAGCAGTTTACAAACGTAAAGCGGCGTATTATATAGATATGGTTGGTTTAACGCCAGCGATTAATAAATTACCAAAAGAATTATCTGGAGGTATGCGCCAAAGAGTTGCTGTTGCAAGAGCATTGTCTATGAAACCAGATATGATTATCATGGATGAGCCTTTGGGAGCTTTAGATGCGTTAACTAGAGGTAATTTACAAGATCAAATCTTAAATATTTGGGGTAAAGATAAGCGTACAGCTTTATTAATTACTAACGATGTTGATGAGGGAATTTATATGGCAGACAGGATTATTCCTTTACGCCCAGGACCAAACGCAACTTTAGGACCAGAGTTTAAAATAGATTTAGATCGTCCTCGTGATAAAACCGAAATGAACGATAGCGAAAGTTTTAAGAAAACTAGAAATGCTATTATAGAATATTTAATGGATATAGGAGATGCTCGTAAAGCAGAAGCCAAAGCTCCAATTGAATTACCAGACTTAGCACCAAAGAGCTTTGTTGCAGTTTAACTATTAAAATTAGAAATTATGAGTACACAAATTATTACAGATACAAAACAAGGTGTAGATAGTTCTAATATTATGTTAGACTTAAACGATCTTAAAAAAGTATATCCAACACCAAAAGGAGATTATGTTGTTTTAGAACACTTAAATCTTCAAATAAAAAAAGAAGAATTCGTTACTATTATTGGACATTCTGGTTGTGGTAAAACTACCATGCTTTCTATGATTGCAGGATTAAATGAAATTTCTGGAGGAAGTATTTCTGTGTTAGGAAACCCTATTAAAGGTCCAGGTCCGGACAGAGGTGTTATTTTTCAGGCACCAAGTTTAATGCCTTGGATGACTTCTTTACAAAATGTTTTGTTGGGAGTAAATCAAGTTTTTCCTCACGCAACAAAGGCACAACGTACAGATATTGCAAAATACTATTTACAGAAAGTAGGTTTAGAAGATGCTTTTGATAAAAAAGCAAATGACCTTTCGCAAGGGATGCAACAACGTGTAGGTATTGCAAGAGCATTTGCAATTAAACCCAAAGTATTATTGCTAGACGAACCTTTTGGAATGTTAGATTCTTTAACAAGAGGAGAATTGCAGGACATATTGATTGAAATATGGAATAAAGAAAAAATTACAGCGGTTATGATTACTCATGATGTAGATGAAGCCATCTTTTTAGCAGATAGAGTAGTTATGATGACTAGTGGCCCTCGTGCAAAAATAGGTGACGTATTAGAGGTAGATTTTGAAAGACCTAGAACAAGAAAAGCCGTTTTAGAACACGATGATTATTACAAATATAGAAAACACTTAATCGACTTTTTAGAACATTAGAAATCAAATAATTAATATTAAAAATCAAACAAGAAACATTAAAAATCAACAAACAATGAAAAAACAATATCTTATTTTAGGTTTGCTTTTAGCATCATTTCAATTTGCTCAAGCACAATTTACATTATCAGGAGAGTTTAGACCACGTACAGAGTTGTTTGGAAATGGTCAACGATTTACAGCTCCAGAAGGAGCAGTGCCATTTTTATCAACAAGTGTTAGAGCTGCTTTAAATGCAAAATACACTACAGAAAGTTATACTTTATACATGGGCTTTCAAGAAGTATTTTTCTTAGGAGATAGACCTCAAATTTCTCCTGCAGGAAATGGTAATTTTAGAGTACAAGAAGCTTGGGCAGATTTAAAATTATCTGATACATGGAGTTTTAAAATTGGTCGTCAACCATTATCTTATGATGATCAAAGAATTTTAGGTGGTCTAGGATGGGCACAACAAGCTAGAACACATGACGTAGGTGTGTTTAAATATAAAGGAGAAGGACTTGCTTTAGATGCTGGTTATGCATTAAACACATACAATGGTACTGTTTACCCTACATCTGCACTTTTTTCTTATAGAGAATTGGCTTTTGTACACGCAAACAAAAAATTTGGAAACTTTAGCTTAAGTGGTTTGTTATTAAATACTGTTTATCAAAATACAACAGCTACAGCAAAGTCTAATTTATTAACTGCAGGTATCCATGCGAAATTGAAAGCAGGAATCTTAGGTTTAGCAGGTAATTTATATATTCAAGATGGTCAGAGAGCTGGAGAAGTTGATGTTAAAGGAAAAGCTTTATTCGGTTTAGATGCTACTATTAAAGCAACAGATAAAGTAACGGTTTTAGCTGGTTTTGAATCTATTGCAGGTAGAGAAGATGATTCAGCTGCTTTCTTTCCTTTATATGGTACAAATCACAAATTTAATGGTTTGATAGATCGTTTTTATGTAGGAAATCATGCTAATGCTGGTGGTTTAGTAGATCTTAATCTTGGAGCTAAATTTGGTTTGCCAAAAGGATATTCTTTAACTGCTAAGTTCCATAACTTTACTGAGCAATCTTTAGAAAAAGAATCATTAGGTAATGAATTAGATTTGGTTATAGCTAAAGGATTTAAAGGTTATAAAGTTGTTGGAGGTTACTCTCATTTCTTTGAGCCAGATACTGTAGTGGGAGCTGGAGATACTCAAAACTGGGCTTGGTTAATGTTAGTAATTAAACCTAAGTTCTTGTAATAAATTACTTTGTTCGTTATAAAAAAATTGCATTGAGCAAGAAATTATTTAAAATTCATAATGCTGGAAGGCCTCTTCGAAAGAAGGGGCTTTTTACTTTTAAGAGACTCTAATCTTTTTAAAAGAAAGGAATTTCAATCTTCATGAAAAGATATAATGAATTATTAAAATTTTAAACTTGTCAGACTGAGCTTGTCGAAGTCTATTCATGTCAAACTAAACTACTAAAAGAAATGTGATATAGAGTTAAAACAGATATCAATGGTAATTAATTAACGTGAGTTCGATTTAAAAACTATTGTTTATCAGATAGTTACGATTTTTATTATTTAAAACAAATGTCATTTCGACTGAAATGGAGAAATCTTAATATAGGTATGAGATTTCTCAGCTACACT
>CAYPHE010000203.1:0-5188 GCA_964410075.1 uncultured Polaribacter sp. | reverse complement strand
AATTTAAACTTGTTAGGAAAACGAGAGCCAGAAATTTATGGTTCACAAACTTTCGAAGATTTTTTTAAAAAACTTCAAGAAAAGTATGCTAATATAGAACTATCTTATTTTCAATCTAACATAGAAGGAGAAATTATAGATAAACTTCATGAAGTAGGTTTTAGTTATGATGGTGTAATTTTAAATGCAGCAGCTTATACACATACCTCAGTTGGTATTGGAGATGCTATTAAAGGAATTTCTACTCCAGTTGTAGAAGTACATATTTCTAATATTCATGCTAGAGAAGAGTTTCGAGAAAAAAGTTTTATTTCTCCAAATGCGGCTGGTGTGCTATTTGGTTTTGGATTAAAAGGGTATGAGTTGGCTATAGAGAGTTTCAAGTAAAAATTTTTATGAATAAAGATAAATGGCTTTTTGAAATCTCACCCAAGAATAGTTTACTTGATTTAAACTTAAGAGAGGTTTGGCAATATAAAGATTTATTATTGCTTTTTGTTAAAAGAGATATTATTACTCAATACAAACAAACAATTTTAGGACCACTTTGGTATTTGATTCAGCCTCTTTTTACTTCTGTTATTTTTACACTTGTTTTTAATAATATTGCAGGTATTTCAACTGGTAAAATACCTCCGTTTTTATTTAATTTAGCAGGAATTACAATTTGGAACTATTTTAAGGTTTGCCTAACAAGCACTTCAGATACGTTTAAAGTTAATGAGAATATTTTTGGAAAAGTCTATTTTCCAAGAGTAATTATGCCAATGTCTACAGTGATTTCGAATTTGTTAAAATTTGGAATTCAACTGTTTATTTTTATTTGTTTTTATATTTATTATTATTTAGAAGGTTATAAACTTTCTCCTAATTCGCATATTTTATATTTGCCAATCGTGTTGATTATGATGGGCATGATAGCTTTAGGATTAGGAATGATAATCTCTTCTATGGTAACAAAATATAGAGATTTAACATTTTTGGTTTCCTTTGGTGTTCAACTTTTAATGTACTTATCAGCAGTAATGTATCCGTTAGATTTAATGCGATCTAAGTTGATAAATCTAGAAAAAGGATTTGATTACTCTTGGATTATAGATATTAATCCAATAGCACACATAATTGAATTTGGTCGTTATATTTTATTGGATGAAGGCAATTATTCTACTTTTGGAATTGTGTATACAATCTTTTTTACAATTTTGGTTTTTGTTTTGGGGTTGTTGGTTTTTAATAAAACCGAGAAATCTTTTATCGATACTATTTAAAATATGAAAGAAGACATTATTTTAAAAATAGAAAATCTATCTAAGCAATATCGTTTAGGAACCGTAGGAGCCAAAACTATAGGCCACGATTTAAATCGTTTTTTTGCTAAAATTAGAGGAAAAGAAGATCCATATTTAAAAATTGGAGAATCTAATGATAGGACTAATAAAGGTACCTCCGAATATGTTTGGGCTTTAAAAGATATTAATTTTGAAGTAAGAAGAGGAGAGGTACTAGGAGTTATAGGAAAAAATGGAGCTGGAAAATCTACATTGCTTAAAATTTTATCTAAGGTTACTGGTCCTACAACAGGTTCTATAAAATCTAAAGGTAGAATAGCTTCTTTGTTAGAGGTTGGTACTGGTTTTCATCCAGAGATGACAGGTAGGGAAAATGTTTTTTTAAATGGAGCAATTTTAGGAATGACTAAAAAAGAAATTGAATCTAAACTAAGTGAAATTATTTCTTTTTCTGGTTGCGAACGTTACATAGATACTCCTGTAAAACGTTATTCTAGTGGTATGACTGTTCGTTTGGCATTTGCTGTAGCCGCACATTTAGAACCCGATATACTAATTGTAGATGAAGTACTTGCTGTTGGAGACGCAGAGTTTCAAAAAAAGGCAATTGGTAAAATGCAAGACATTTCAAATTCTCAAGGAAGAACAGTTCTATTTGTTAGCCATAATATGGCAGCTATAGAGAGCTTGTGTACTAAATCTATACTTTTAAAAAAAGGACAGATTTCCTTTTATGGAAATACAAAAAGTGTAATCTCAAAGTATATTCTTGAAAATACATCTAAAAATATAGATAATAAGTTGTTTCAGGATGAATCATTAAGAATGGGTTCGGGTGAAGTAAAAGTTGTAGGTATTGAAATTAGAGATAAAAACGGTAGTATGGTAGATACTGTTTCCTCAGGAGAAACCTTACAAATTGTATTAAAATTCACCAATCAGTATCCAAATAGAAAATACACTATAATACCAGGTATATCTATTAAATCTTCAAATGACCAAGCTATCATTTTACACCATAGTCGTTTAAATGGTAAGATTTACAAAAAATTACCTGCTAAAGGAAATTTTGTTTTTACTATTGATAAATTATTATTAGTACCTAATTCATACGTACTTTCTTATAGTTTAGTAAATGAGGATAAAATTCTTGATAGTTTAGACATATCTTTTCAACTTAATGTAATAGAAAGTAATTTTTATGGTAATGGTGAAATTGTTCCTGCATCACATGCTATATTACTTGCAAACGGTAGTTGGGAATTAAACTAAATATATTAATACAAAAATAAAGCTAAACGAGCTATCTTTAAGTAAAGTGAGTTTTATTTTTAAATCAACAGCATAATAAATGATCAGAATTAAGTTTATTTTAAAATTACTTTTAGATATTATTTTAAAACCTCATAAAATCTATAGAATCTATGTAGTAAATGAGAAAAAGCAGGTTTTAGAGGCGAAACTATATAAAGATTTTCAAAAAGATTTTGAGGAATTTAATAAGAATGTTAAAGAACAAGAAAAAGCAAAAAAGGAAAATCTATATCCTTGTTTATTAGATAAAACAACAGACACAGAATTAGAACCCACTTACTTTTATCAAGATGCATGGGCATTTGAACGAATAGTAAAAGATAAACCAACCAGTCATTTAGATATCGGTTCTCATCATAAATTTGTAGCCCATCTTTCAAAGGTTGTAGATTTAACTATGGTTGATATTAGGCCTCTATCGCTACCAATGAAAACTATAAAATTTATAAAAGGAAGTATATTAGAATTACCTTTTAAGGATGATAGTATAGAATCGCTTTCTAGTTTATGTGTTGTGGAACATATTGGATTAGGAAGATATGGAGACCCTATAGATCCAGATGGTTCTGAAAAATCTTTTAAAGAAATAGAACGTGTAATAAAAAAAGGAGGACATTTTTATATGTCGGTTCCAGTAGAAAAAGAAAATAAAATTTATTTTAATGCGCACAGAGCATTTAATGAACAATATCTTTTAGGAAAAATTTTAAAAAACTTTGAAGTTATAGATAAAAAATATATTTATGGTAACAATTTTACGGATAAATTAGAAGATCAATTTGGAACAGGTTGTTATCATTTAAGAAAAAAATAGATATGATAAGTGTAGAAGTTATTGGACGCCTAGGAAACCAAATGTTTCAATATGCATTTGCTGTTAATAGCTCTAAATTACTTAAGACCTCTTTTTTTATTATTCCTAAAGACAAATTTGAACTAAATGAATTTTTTAAATTAGATTTTTTTACTGGCCTCTTTTTTAATAAAAGCATTATAAAATATTACAGATTTCTTATTAAAAAACTTTTTTTATTTGATAAAAGAGAACAAGTTTTTGAAGGAAAGGTAAAACTAGATAATAATATTAATTATTCTGGTTTTTTTCAGTCAGAAGAATATTTTAAAGAATATGCATCAATTATTCTAAAAAGGTTTAAAATAAAGAAAAAATGGCGTAAACTTTACAAAGAAAAAAGAGGTAACGTCTTATCTGAAAAAGAAAAAACCATAGTCATGCATTTTAGGAGAACAGACTATATAAATTTTGGAAATGAAGATTTAGGAGGAAAGAACCTTTGTTTACCTATGTCTTATTATGATAATTGTTTGAATAAAATACATAATATTAATGAATATAAAATACTATGTATAAGTGATGACATTGAAAGTATTAAAGAGTATTATAAAGATAAAAGCAACTATTCTTTTTTACAAAATAAAGCGATTATAGATTTTCAGTTTATAAAAGATGCAGATATTGCTATTATAGCTAATAGTTCTTTCTCTTGGTGGGCAGCTTATTTAAATGAAAAAAAGAATAAAATTGTTTACGTGCCTAAATATTGGTTTGGATTTAAAATAAATAAAGAAATGCCAGAAAGAATAATACCAAAAGATTTTTTAAGTATAAATGTGTATTAATTTATGTGTGGAATAAATGCCTTTTTTTCATACAATAAAATTACTAAAGAAGATATAAGTAAAGTTTCTTTATGTAATAAAAACATGCTCTATAGAGGTCCCGATGAAAATGATATTTGGTATGATGATAAGTGTGTTTTAGGACAAGTACGTCTATCTATTATAGGGGTAACTAACGGTCATCAACCATTATTTAATGAAGATAAAAGTTTAGTGCTAATCTGTAACGGAGAAATTTATAATTACAAATCTTTAAAAAAATCTTTACAAGCTAAAGGTCACATATTTTCTTCTGACTCAGATTCAGAAGTAATTTTACATTTATACGAAGAGTATGGAGAAAGTTTAAACAAGTATCTAGATGGTATGTTTGCTTTTTGTTTGTATGATATAAAAAATTGTCAAATATTAGTTGCTAGAGATCATTCAGGTATAAAACCTTTATATTATGCATATACTTCAAACGGAATTGTTTTTTCTTCTGAATTAAAAGTAATTAAAAATTATTTTTTTAAGAATCCAGAGATTAATCATGAAGTGCTTAGGCAAACCCAACAATTTTCTTATCCTATTTCCGAAAAAGATACTTATATAAAGAACATACACAAAATTCCATATTCAAGTTATGCTAAAATTTGTAATAAAAACGATTACAAACTTAAAATTGTAAAGTATTTTAAAAAAGAAATATCTCCAAGTTTTAATGATACTTATGAAAGTGCTTGTAAACAAGTAAAAGATTTATTGTTTGGAGCTGTTGAAAAAAGATTACAAAGTGAAGTGCCTTTAGGTATTCTATTAAGTGCTGGTATAGATTCTTCTGCAATAGCAACTATTTCTAGAGAGTTTACCTCAGATATAAATGTACTTTCTGCAGGTTACGTAGGAAACCATTCAGTTGATGAAAGATTTGAAGCAAAAAAGCTTAGTGATAAATTGGGATG
>CAYPHE010000202.1:0-5193 GCA_964410075.1 uncultured Polaribacter sp. | reverse complement strand
GCTAATTATTGTTTACTTAGAAATAGTAATTTTAAATTTTTATGTTTGATTTATTTGAAAATTATAATTGTAAAAAATATATGCAACAACATTGTACTCAAGCCAAAAAATTGAGAAACAATAAATAGACATAGTTATTCTCAATTCTTTACATTAGGAGTTATAAAAAATACGAATTGATTACTCAGAAAAAAACTTATATGACTTCTTACTTGTTTGAAATAGAAAGTGAATTATTTTATATATTTTAAAAAACAAAAAACTACATTAAAAATAGTTTAAAAGTCTCTTATAGTTGCTTAAGAATATTATTCCGATAATACTTGCAAAGAACAATGCTAAAACTGATATAAAACTCCGTTCGTCATTTAATGAGAACTTAATTAAAACAGTAGTAAAAATGTACATTATTATCAAAAATAAACCACTGCAAAAAAAGTACATTGATTTTTTTAATTTAGACACTACCTCTTTTTTATAAGTTGTTCTTTCATAAATTTTTTGCATTATTTGATTTTCAAAATTTTCGTTTGAGATTTTTCTTTTTCCTTTTTCAACAAAATCTTTTATAAAATCGTCTTTAAACTCTTGTCTTTCTTCCATTTTTAAATTTTATTGATTTTTGCTGTAAATATTCCGTAAATTTTTCCTTGCTCTATGTAAAATAACTTTTGTATTGGCTAAAGTCCAACCAGTAATACCTGTAATTTCTTTTAAACTAACCTCTTCTAAATAAAAAAGTTGTAAAGCCAACCCTTCTTTAGCTGTTAGTAGAGAAAGTACTTTTTGAATTTTATCTATATCCTCAGTAAAACCTTCTCCTACCCTATCTTCTAAAGCAATTTCCTTAACTGTTTCTATTGGAACTAATATTTGCTTTTTTTTAAGTTTCCTTAATTGCAAAAAAGATTCATTAACTACAATTCTATAAAACCAAGATTTAAATGTTGAAGTTCTTTTAAAAGATTTCAGATTTGAAAAGGCTTTCATAAAAGCATCTTGTGTAACCTCTTCTGCATATTGCTCATCCTTAACAATAGAAATTGCCAAGTTGAATGCCATGTCCTTATAAGTTTTAACAAAATAGCTGAAAGCCTCTATATCTCCTGAAAGAACTCTATCTATATAGATATCGTCCATACTATTCCTTCTTCTTTTTACTAAGAAAATGAATAATAAACAAAGAAATACTTAAACAAACACCTATAATAAAAGTAATTAAGAAACCTTTAAATAACTCTTTATCGGCATCTAACCAACGTATAACAAATGCTATTGCCAGAAAAGCAATACTTAAACTAAACGTTACAATACCAAGGTTTAACCAAGGAAAGATAAATTTAATTCTATTCTCTTTTTGGGCTCTTAAAATATCTTCATATTTTTCGCCTTGTTCAATCAAAAAAATTCGCTCTTTGTCTCTTGCACCTTGGTAAAAATACCAGGCAAAAAATAATGCTGCTATTGCAGATACTGCTACCAAACAAAATACTATTGACTCTATCATAATTATTTATTTTTATCTATTTAATTATTTATTCTAGTTCACTATTTTTTTACCGCTGTCATTTCCATTCCATCACCTTTCATTAATAAATTAGTAACATTACCTTTTGTATCTAGTATAAATTCTAGGTCATGAATCTGCTCACTATCTATAAACTTATGTTTTTCATAACAATTAATAGCTACTTCATCTCCTTGAGAGCCTCCATATAATTGATTTCCTTCTACACGCACAGTAAGCACAAAATCTGGAGAAAATTCATAAACACCTGCATACTTTTTTAAATCTCTACTAGACAAGGTAATAAATTTGTTTTTTGAAATATTTTTTTCTTTATGATGGTTATAACTAATTACCCTAGAGATTTTCCATTCGTTATTTTCTAAAAGCCATATATGAGAAAAACTTGCTTTTGTATCTCCAAAACTATGAATACCCGTTTGTAAAGCTCCGTATAGTTTTCCTTCTTTATATAATGGAAATATCTCTAAACTTGATTTATCTAAAACTCGTTTAACTACATTTTTACCAGAAAAACATAAATTTTTCTTTACCGAATTAATAAAATGTGTTTTTGATTTTGTTATTCCATCTCTATCATGATAAAATTCTATATCACTCAAAACCAATTCTCCCATTTGTTTAAGATTGCATTGATTAAAACCAATTTCAAATAATAGACTATCTTTAACTTGAAGTGTGATAAATAAATCTGAATTCTTTTGATTTTGATCTTGTGCATTGCAATAGTTTATTGCTGTAAAAAGAAATAAAATTGCGACTGTTTTTACTTTTTGAATCATTTTTAATTTAAGTTTTTATTATACCTATAGGATTCAGAAATATGTGTAAAGGTTACAAAATCAAGAAAAACAACCCGAAAAAGAAGAAAAATTGGTATACTAACGAGACTAAACAATGGTTAATTGAACCGACAATTACTATATACAATAATATAAAGTATATTAGAATGGATACTGTTGGGATAAATAAAGGACTGATTAATCATTATACAAAACTTGGTTTTTAATTTGCAGGAACAAAGAAGCTTAAAAATGTAGATGTTTTACTAAAACATTATATTTAAGGATTTATATGCTTATTTTAAAGAAAATGGATTACAAATTAATCTTAAAAAATATTAGTCGTTTTATAGATTTAAATCAAGAAGAACAAGACTTATACATATCTCTATTAACAGTAAAAAAGTTAAAAAAGAAGGAATTCTTACTTAGACAAGGAGAAATAGCACGGTACGATTACTTTACCACTAAAGGTTGCCTAAAAATATATAAAATAGACGAGAATGGTTCAGAACATATATCTATGTTTGCTGTTAAAGATTGGTGGTCTGGTGATATGGCTAGTTTTATAACTCAGCAACCCGCAAATTACTTTATACAGGCACTTGAAGATTCTGAAGTGTTACAAATGTCAAAAGAAAATTTTGATAAATTATTTGAAAGAATACCAAAATTTGAACGTTTTTATAGAATTCTATATCAAAGATCATTGGTTTCATACATCCAACAATCAGATCAAAACATTTCTTTAAATGCAGAAGAGCGTTACCTTAAATTCATAAAAAAATACCCTTCTTTAATTCATAGCGTTTCTCAAAAAAATATTGCTGCTTATTTAGGGGTTACTCCAGAATTTTTAAGTGTACTAAGAAAAAAAATGGCAGCTATGTAATTTCTTAATGTACATTATTTTTCTCTACCATAAGGAGCCTGTTCTTTGTGGTATGAAAAAAACAAATGCTATTTTAATATTATTTCTTGTGATTTTTAGTCTAAGGCTAAGAGCACAAATTACACAATTAGAGCTTGCCTCTGGAATAGCTAAAACAGATTTTACTTCTTTTTCAATTCGACCTATTAATGATGCAAAAACGTTTTCTGTATCTACTTTAGCTTTTTTTCAAAAATATCATAAAAAAGAAAACATAATTTTTGATGAACTAGGAGTGCAAACTACAGCATTTTGGAATTTTAGCAAATCCATATCAATCGGTCCTTCTCTTTATTATAATAGTGTTGCTGGTTTTTCTGAAAGAATCTCTTTACTATTCTCTACAAAAACAAGAAGTTTTTCACTAGCTGCAATTCCCTCTATTGCTCATTTAGAGTTAACAAATTTTATTAATGGAGAATTATTTATTCAAATGCAATTTACCCAACTCTTAAAAAAGCAGTGGAATTTATTATTAAGTATTCAAACACTCACCCATTGGGATAAATTTTCAATCCATGCTAGAAGCTTTCAACAAGTAAGAACAGGACTCTCATATAAAGCGACTCAATTTGGTTTAGCTATAGATTTTGATCAATATGGCAAAAAACCAATAACAGAAACTTCTGTAGGACTTTTTGTGAGAAAAATATTCATTAACAAACAATAAATACATATAACAATGATTCAAAAAATTATTAAAACAAATGAAAACTGGGGACAATTAATTGCTCGTTTAACATTAGGACTAGTGCTATTTCCACATGGAGCTCAAAAAATGTTAGGACTTTTTGGAGGATATGGCTTTACAGCAACTATAGAGGCTTTAACTAATCAAATGCAACTGCCTTGGTTAATAGCATTTTTGGTCATTATAATTGAGTTTTTCGGAGCAATTTTCTTAATAATTGGATTTGCAAATAGAATTTGGTCATTAGCCATACTATTTCTATTTGTAGGTATAATATTTACTGCACAAATTCAACACGGTTTTTTCATGAATTGGTTTGGAGCTCAACAAGGAGAAGGTTACGAATATTCTATTCTAGTAATTGGTTTAGCCATATCAATTCTAATAAATGGTGCAGGTAAATTTTCTATAGATAATAAAATTATTAAAATTTTAAAAAAATAATAAGATGAAAAAAATAATAGCATTAGGAGGAAGTAATAGTAAAAGCTCCATAAATAAAACCTTTGCAATTTATACCGCTAACAAAATTAAACTTGTAGAAGTAAATACTTTAGATTTAATTGATTTTGAGCTACCTCTGTATGGAATTGATTATGAAACAGAATATGGAATTCCTGAAAATGCAATAAAATTAAATAATCTAGTAGAGGAAACAGATGGATTAGTAATATCATTAGCCGAGCATAATGGCTCTTACACCTCATTTTTTAAAAACACATTGGATTGGTTATCTAGAATTGATATAAAAGTATGGAAAGACAAACCAATATTCCTATTAGCTACTTCTCCAGGTGCTAGAGGTGGAACAATAGTATTACAATCTGCTAAAAACTATTTCCCGTACCTAGGAGGAAATGTAATTACAGATTTTTCATTACCGAATTTCTATGAAAATTTTTCAGATAATAAAATTTTAGATAATGACTTAAAGGAAGAATTGAACAATAAAATTCAACTTTTTGAAAGTTATTTACATAGTAAATAAATTTTACAACTATCGTAGGGTAGATCTATACATAAAGAGGCTGTCTGAAAAGTTAAAAACAATTCAGTAAGTCATATTGAGCTTGTCGAAATATAATTGATAATCAAAAGGTTAAAAAAACTTCGACAAGCTCAGTTTGACAACTAGAGTTACTTTTTAGACAGCCTCTTTAATTTAAATTTGAAGCACTGTAATAACACACTCTTCCTTTTTCTGTTAAATAAGGAAAAATATTCTGATTAATTAATTTCGAATAATTTGAAAGGGAAGATT
>CAYPHE010000201.1:0-5202 GCA_964410075.1 uncultured Polaribacter sp. | reverse complement strand
AATAAGTTCAAAATGACTTTTTTTAAAACTATTTATTAGATTGGAAGTTTACAAAATAAAAATCCGAAAGTGACTAGCTTTCGGATTCTCAAATTAATTCAAATAATTACTTTTGGTTGAATGAAGACAAAGTAACTATTATATAGACGTAAAAAGTCTTAATTTGTTGCACTTAAAAACTACTCTTAACAATTAGTTAACATGATACAAAAGAAAACTTTAGTAATCGGAGCATCTTTAAAACCAGAAAGATATTCTAATAAAGCAATTCACAGGTTGGTTGGTAAAAATCATCCAGTAGTTGCAATAGGTTTAAGAAAAGGAGAAGTAGCTGGGGTTGTTATAGAGGTAGATAAAATCTCTTTTAACGATGTAGATACAGTAAGTTTGTATTTGAATCCGCAACGCCAAGAAGAATATTATAATTACATTATAAGTTTACAACCGAAACGGGTAATTTTTAATCCTGGTACAGAAAATTTTGATTTTGTTCGTTTACTAAAAGAAAATAATATTAGTCACGAATTTTCTTGCACTCTGGTTTTATTAGCTACTAATCAGTATTAGAAATAACAAATTCTTTTCCTGGTTCAGCAAGATGCGTGTTTTTAAAAACAGTTTCTGCTTCGGTTTTAAAAACAGAAATGTCTTTATACCTTCCTGAATAATGGCCAATAACTAATTGCTTTACATTTGCCGCTTTTGCAATTGTTGCTGCTTGTTTTGCGGTAGCGTGTTTGGTTTTAAAAGCCAATTCTTCTTTATCTGATAAAAATGTGGCTTCATGATATAATAAATCTACATTATTTAGAATAGGTACAATATCAGGTTTGTAACAGGTATCACTACAAAAAGCAAATTGCAATGGTTTTTTTGGAGGTAATGTTAGTTCGCTATTTAGAATTATTTCTCCAGTTGATAATGTAACGTCTTTTCCTGCTTTAATATTTAAGTAGTCGGCTCTGTCTATTTCAGGGTAATTACTAATATTCTGAATATGAAGTTTTTTAGGTTTTTCTTTTTCAATAAATAAATATCCGTTAGTATACACTCTATGTTGCAACGGAATTGTTTTTACAATTACCTTATTGCTTTCATAAATCAACTTACTTTTATTACTGGTTAACTCATGAAAAATAATAGGATATTTTGCGTGGGATTGAGAGGTTTTAAGTATTAAAAGCGTAACCTGTTTAATACCTTTTGGACCATAAATATGTATTTCTTTTTCTCTACTTAACATTCCGTAAGTAGATAATAAACCTATTAAGCCATAAAAATGATCGCCATGTAAATGAGAAATAAAAATATGATTGATTTTAGAAAAACCAACTTTGTATTTTCTCATTTGACGCTGTGTACCTTCACCACAATCAATTAAAAAATGTTCGTTGTTCATTTCCAAATACTGAGCAGTAGGAAATGCATTTACACGTGGAGTTGCAGAATGGCAACCCAAAATAGTTAAACGTAAACTCATTGGATGATAAAACGTTTAAAGCTACTATTTTTTTTATTCTGTAAATGAAAGGAACTTTTTCCTAAAGTTTTTTTTGTAAAAGAAATAAAAGTGTTTGTCCGAAAAGTATTAGTTACAGTAGTCACTATTTTTGTAGCTGATACTTGAGAAAATACAACCCAAGTAACACAAAAACAAATAATAAAAAATAACTGTAGTAACATCTCTAAAAACCTAATTCACGCTCAATATCTTCCATTTCAATAATATCTTCTGCTTCTGTAATTGTTGGTACTATATTCAACGTTTCAGGAAAATCATCAATAGAAATATTGTCTATTACCAAAACAAACGAGTAGCCATTTTCTTTTCTTTTTGCTGCAATATCTAAAAAAGAATTGATTTCTTTTGTGTTTGGTTGAAAAGAATCTAGAAATGAGATAACAATATTATTTTTTGATAAAATATCGTTTTCAGTTTTAAAGTTTTTAAAAAAAGAATTAAAATCGGTTTCTTCCGATACAATTAAGCTATAATTTTCTTTTTTTTCAATTTGCATATCTCTTATCTTTTAACTTGCTGAGCTAATAAATAAATAACTGCCATTCTAACAGCAACACCGTTTTCAACTTGATTTAAAATAATAGATTGATTAGAATCTGCAACACTACTCGTAATCTCAACACCTCTATTGATTGGTCCAGGGTGCATAATCACAATTTTTTTATCTAAACTATCTAAAATTTGTTGGTTGATACCAAATAATTGTGTGTATTCTCTAGTCGAAGGAAAATACTTAATATCCATTCTTTCGTGTTGTACTCTTAACACATTGGCAACATCGCACCATTCTAAAGCTTTCTTTAAATTGGTTTCTACTTCAACTCCTAAAGTAGTAATGTATTTTGGAATTAACGTTGTTGGACCGCAAACTTTTACTTCTGCTCCCTGTAATTTTAGGGCAAAAATATTAGATAACGCTACTCTAGAGTGTAAAATATCTCCAACAATTACAATTTTCTTTCCTTTTACGCTTCCTAGTTTTTCTCTTATAGAATAAGAGTCTAATAAGGCTTGAGTTGGGTGTTCGTGAGTGCCGTCTCCTGCGTTAATAATTCTTGCATCTACATGTTTAGATAGAAAAACTCCTGCACCAACATTACCATGACGCATTACAACAATATCTACTTACATAGATAAAAAATTGTTTACAGTATCAATTAATGTTTCTCCTTTTTTTACAGAAGATTGTCCTGCAGAAAAATTAATTACATCTGCAGAAAGTCGTTTTTCAGCCAATTCAAAACTTAATTTTGTTCTTGTGCTGTTTTCAAAAAATAAATTAGCAATGGTAATATCTCGTAAAGAAGGTACTTTTTTAATAGGTCTATTAATTACCTCTTTAAAATGATCTGCAGTTTTAAAAATAAGATCAATATCATTGGTGTTAAGATATTTTATTCCTAATAAATGTTGTACACTTAATTGATCCATATTTTATCTCTGTTCTATGTAAACTGCGTCTTTATTGTGGGTTTCTTTCCAAGTAACTAGTACTTTTTCTTCGTTTATAGCATCAACTTGTCTTCCTTTGTAATTAGGTTGAATAGGCAAATGTCTACTAAATCGTCTGTCTATAAGTACCAGTAACTCAATGTTTTTTGGTCTTCCGTAAGATTGTATGGCTGTTAAAGCAGCACGCACACTTCTACCAGAATATAAAACATCATCTATAATAACTACTTTTTTATCTTCAATTAAAAAGTTAATCTCTGTTTTTGTAGCTGCAAGAGGTTCGTTTCTTCTTCTAAAGTCATCTCTATAAAAAGTAATGTCTAACAGACCTAATTGTAAGTTTTTGGCTTCGTATTCTTTTTCTAAAAGCGCTATTAATCTATTCGCTAAATAAGAACCTCTTGGTTGTAAACCTATAAAAACAGTATTGGAAAAATCATCGTGATTTTCAATTAGCTGACACGCCAATCGATGCAGAATAATTTCAATATCTTTAGAGTTAAGTAATGCTTTTGTGCTCATAAGAAGCCTACCCAATTAGCAGGTAGTTATTGAAATTCAAAATTAATGTAAATAAATTGATGCGCAAAATAAAACGCTTTTTATTAGAAAAACCTTTTAAAACTGTTCTTTTGTTAATTAAATTGTTGAAAACAATTGCAAGCTTTTGTTTAAATCAGGCGAAGTTCAACTAAATTTAAGTGTCTAATTCAAAACTCATAAAGTATGCCTTTACTAAAGTTTGAATCTATGCTAAAAACCAATAGCGTCTATTTCTTTGATTTAGCAGAATTTGAAGAAATTATCATTCACTATTTAGATGCTGGAAAACATGCCTTAGCAAAAAAAGCCGTTAACTTAGGCTTAGAACAACACCCAACTTCTGTCGATTTAAAATTTATGCAAGTAGAACTGTATATTTTTGATAACGAGCTAGATAAAGCAAGTGATTTATTAAGAAAGATTGAGAAAATAGAACCTAATAACGATGAGATTTTCATTCAAAAAGGGAATATTAGTTCTAAGAAAGGAGACCATAAACTAGCTATTAAATTTTACAATGAAGCCTTGGCTTTAACAGAAGACAAATCAGATATTTGGTCTTTTATAGGCATGGAATATCTGTATTTAGATGATTTTGATAATGCTCGATTACAGTTTGCTAAATGTATGGAAGTAGATTATGAAGATTATTCTTCTTTATACAATATTGTATATTGTTTTGATATGAATAGTCAACATGAAGATGCTGTAGTATTTTTAAATAATTATTTAGATATTAACCCTTATTGCGAGGTTGCTTGGCATCAATTAGGAAGGCAGTTTTTTGTTTTAAATCGCTTTGAAGAAGCTTTAACAGCTTTTGACTATGCTGTTTTAATTGATGAATTTTTTATTGGAGGATATATTGAAAAAGCAAAAACATTAGAAGAATTAAAACGTTATCAAGAAGCAATAGACAACTATTTAGTTACTTTAGATTTAGATGATCCTACAGCTTATGCTTACGTAAGAATAGGAGAGTGTTACGAAAAGTTAGAACATTTTGATGATGCTATTGTTTATTATAAAAAGGCAGTTCACGAAGATCCTTTATTAGATAAAGGTTGGATGTTACTAACTAACTTATATTTCGAACAAAAAAATTACCAGAAAGCATCTTATTACATTAATAAAGCATTAAAAATTGAAGAGTACAATGCCTTGTATTGGATGCGTTATTCAGAAATTTGCTTAAAATTAAATCTTTTTGAAGAAGCTGCAATTGGATTTAAAAATTGTTTAGACTTAAAAACAGACGATTTAGAAATTTACATCGCTTTAACTGATGTGTTAACTTTTTTAGGAGAATTTAATGATGCAATAGCTACATTGTTTAAAGCTCAGAAAATTTATAAAGACTTTGCAGAAATAGAATACAGACTTACTGGGTTGTTTTTTGTCTTAAATAAAGAGCAATATGCATTACAACATTTGGTAAATGCTATGCAAATAGATTTTGATTACAAAACAATTTTAAAGGAGTTATTTCCTTCTATAGTAGAAAATAAAAAAATAGCAAACCTTATTTCTAATTACGAGAAAGCTACTCAGTAGTAAAAAAGAAAAACTCACAAAAAAAATCCGTTTGAAACTAATTCAAACGGATTTTTTTATATGTATTTAAAAGAATTTTTATTCTTTTAATGTTACTGTTCTTTTTACCTTATTAAATGGACCTGCAATAA
>CAYPHE010000200.1:1614-5219 GCA_964410075.1 uncultured Polaribacter sp. | reverse complement strand
TATTGAAGTATTTTCTGTACCAACCAATACCACCATCATGATAACCACCACCTTGCCCTTGGTCACCTCCTTTTCTTACCCCTTTTTCAAATGACCAATCGTGTGGAACGTTTAGGTTTTTCCAATTGGTATCATCAACATTTTCTTTTGAAAACGATGGATTGTCTTCTAAAATAAAATTCCAGTTGTTATTAAAGTTGGTTTCAATTCTTTGACTGTACATCAAAGAAACTCCTAAAGAAAAAAATAGGGCTACAAAAAGTTTTTTCATGTTTGTTAATTGTTCAGATGCTAATTAACAAACATAGTTTTTAATAAGTAATGTTTAATCCTGTGGTGTCATGGTTTTTTAATAAACCCAAAAAGGGTTAACTCTCTAATTTACCAGTAAACTTTTTAGAATATTCAGACGGTGTTATGTCGTATTTCTTTTTAAAACATTGACTAAAGTATTTTGTTCTTTTAAAACCTACCTTAAAACTTACTTCTGCAACTGTAAAACGATCTAGTTCAAGCAACTTTTTTGCATGACTTAATCTAATTTCTTGTATGAAATCATTTGGTGTTGCATTAGACCAAGCTTTTATTTTAGTAAAAAGCATAGAACGACTTACACCTAATTCTTCGCCAAATTGAGCAATATTAAAATCTTCGTTTGAAATATTTTCTTTTACAATTTTAAATGCTTTTTCTAATAATTTTTGATCTAAAGATGTTAAAGAAACATCCATAGATTCAAAATTTTGATTGGTTAAGAACTTTTCTTTTAAACGTTGTTTAGATTCTAATAAATTACGAATTCTAAGGTTAAATTCCTTTAAATTAAATGGCTTGCTTATATAGTCATCTGCACCACTCTCTAAGCCTTCAAATTTATAAACTAAAGAGGTTCTAGAGGTTAATAAAATTACAGGAATATGGCTTGTAGCAAGTGTTGTTTTTATTTTAGAACAAAGTTCGGTACCTACCATTTCTGGCATAATTACATCGCTTACAATAAGATCTGGCAAGTTTTTAATAGCTTTATCTAAAGCAACTTTTCCATTTTCTGCTTCTAATACATTGTAATTAACTTTTAGAATTTCTTTTATAAAAGATCTTAAAATAGCATTATCTTCTACGATAAGAATTGTATATTTTTTTTCTTTTGTGATTAAATCTTGAATATTATAATCTGTTTTTAACTTAGGAACATCTATTTGCGAAACGTACTGAGAAACATCATCACTCATTTTAAAATTCTCTACAATTTCACTTGATGATAAATGTGCTTTTCCTAATTTTAATTTTACCGTAAACAAAGCTCCCGATGGTTTTACATTTTCAACAAAAATGTCTCCATGATGTAGTTTTACTATATTTTTAGCTATAGACAAGCCTATACCTGTACCTTTTGTGTATTTTCCTTCTACTTGTTTATGAGCCGCTACTTCAAAAAATCGGTCAAATATTTTATCTAAATACTCTTCTGAAATTCCAACTCCAGAGTCCTTTACAGAAATAATAACGTTATCTTCATCTTTAGTGATATTTAAAGAAATATCGCCACCTTCTTTGGTGTACCTAAAGGCATTAGAAATTAAATTAAAGAACACTCTTTCTAACTTATATCTATCGTAAAAAACATCAATTTCTTCTTCTGTTGTATTAAAACTATAGCTATAGTTTTTATCTTTTGCGTATTCCGAAAATGATAAATATATTTCTTTAAGAAACTTTATAATATTTCCTTCTGCAGCTTCTAATTGAAATTGATTGCTTTCCAATTTTCTAAAATCCATTAACCTATTGATTAATCTTAATAGATGATTGGTACTACTTTCTATAATTCTTAATTTTTTATATGTTGCGTTTGTGCCTTTATAATTTTCTAATATGTTTTGTAGTGGTCCTAATATTAACGTTAGAGGTGTTCTAAACTCATGAGAAATGTTAGTAAAAAATTGAAGTTTGGCTTTATTTAATTCTTCATTCTTTTTGTTGGCAATATACTCTAACTCTAATTTATTTTTTAGTCTCGATTTGGATTGAACAACCCATACAAGTCCGTAAAACAGGAAAAAAATAAATATAAAATAAAAAGTATAAGCCCACCAAGTTTTCCAAGGTGCCGGATGAATAATAATCTTAATATTAGCTAATCTTTTATTCCAAACATCATCATGATTAGCTGCTTTTACTTGAAAAATATATTTACCTGATGTTTGAAGTGTAAAAAATGCCTCTGTTTGTCTTGTAAATGTCCAAGTATCATCTAATCCTTTTAAACGATAAGCATATTTATTGTCTTTAGTATTAATATAATTGGGTAGTGCATAACTGATTGAAAAATTGGAATTATTATGATTCAACTCTAAAACATCTGTATAATTTAAGCTGTTTATTAAAACTCTATGTTCATCATTTATCTTAACAATTTCGTTTTTAATTTTTAGTTGAGATAACACCACTTTTGGCACATCTTTTATTTTTATAATTTTCTTTGGGTTGAATACTGTAATTCCAAACAAATCTCCGAAATAAAACTGATCTCCAACTTTTAGACCAGAGTTTTGTCTAAAATTATTATTTTCAATAATATTTTGATTGTACGTAAAACTTTTACCTGTTATAGAGTTATACTTTACAATTCCTTTATCTGTACTTATCCATAAAACACCTTTTTCTCCTTCTAAAATTGAATTGACTGTTGAAAATCTATCTTTAAAAAGAATCTCTGCTTTATTAAACTTTTCTCCATCAAACTTAAACAAGCCTCTAGTAGTTGTTCCTGCCCAAATATTTTCATTAGAATCTTTAAATACACAACTCACATTATACGTTGTTTTAGCTGATTGTTTTAAATAGTTATCCGTTTTTAAACCGTTAATTATAGAAACACCTCCTAAACCACCAATTACTAAATTATCTTTAGCATCAATAAAAATACTTTTCACAATGTTTGTTGCTATTTTAGGTCTCAAGTATGTTTGAAGCTTTTTTGTTTTTAAATTGTACTTAACAAGACCTTTACCAAAAGCACCTATATATAAATTATCTTTTGAATCTTTCTTTATTTCATAAATGACTGCATTTTCTAAGTAATTAATTAATTCTTTTGAGAGTATATTATTTCTTACTTTTTTAGTATTTACATCAAACACAATAATTCCTTTATTAAGTGTTCCTATAAAAAGTAAATCTGGGAAACAGAAAAATATAGATCTAATACTGTAATCAATATTTTCTTCTTCATTATTAATTTTAAATATCTCAGAAATATTTCCTTCTTTATCTATAACATTTAAAACACCTCCTTCTGTAGCATAATAAACGTTATTATCTTTACCTGCAACTATACTGTTTGTAATATGGTTATAGGAATTGCTATTATTAATATGTAAAAAATTTTGATAGGATTTATGCCAAGTCATAATTCCTCCATTTTGAGTACACAACCAAATAAAGCCGTTTCTATCTTTATAAATCTTTCTTATCAGATTTTGTATGTTCCCAAAATTGCCAATATTATTTTCTTTTATAATATTGGTTTTATTTGATGGAGACACAATAAAAAGTCCGTTTGTAGATGCTATCCATAAGTTTTTATCATCATCTATCTCTAA
>CAYPHE010000200.1:0-1514 GCA_964410075.1 uncultured Polaribacter sp. | reverse complement strand
ACTGTAAATTCTTTTCCATTGTACTTGTTTAAACCATTACTAGTTCCAAACCATACTTGACCAAACTTATCTTGTGCTACAGATGAAACATTATTATTAGATAAACCATCAGATATATTAATATTTCTAAAATTATAATTATTTAACTGAGCACTTAGATGAATGCTTGTGAAAAGTATTAAGAAAAAAAATAGTTTTAGTTTCATTAAAAAGTATATTAACTCCTAATTTTATAATATATCTTCGAAGGTAAAAAAATAGATTTTAATTTGCTATTATCTTTATAAAGTAAAAAAGAAGCCTTTAAAAGACTTCCTTTTTTCAATTAACTAAATAAGAACTTAAAATTTATCTAAAGAGATTCTCTCTGAATTAAATTAAAAGGCATACTTATTTTTCTTCTCCTCTTTTGTAAAATCATTTCTGCAGCACTTTTACCCATTAACGAAAAATCTGTGCTAACAACAGTAATTCCTAATAGTTGTTTTAAAGGGGTATCGTTGTATGAAATAACACCAACATCTTTTCCTAAAACATATTTACTCTTTCTAACTTTTTTTACAATATTTACCAAATCACTCTCTTCTATAGTTAGAAATAAACTTTTTCTTTCTATTAAAGTTTCTTCAGTAATGTCCTCAATAATTTCAAATTCAAAATTATTTTGGGTACAGTATTTTTTAAAGCCAGACTGTATTTCTTTAGGATAAGGGTAAAAAGTAGACTTAGGATATACTAGTGTAAGTTTTTTGTATTTTTTAATTTTATCTATACCAGATTTTAATGCACCAATAATATCTGTTTCAAAATCTTGAGAAACTTCTGTAAAAGTTCCTTCTACTTTGTGTTCTTTGTTATCTAATAGTAATAACTTTTTCTTAGGTAATTCGTTTATAGCCTTACTAACTCTATCTGTAATGCTTTTATGAAGTAAGTTCTTGCTTCTAAAATGAGGCAAAATCACAAAATAGTCATAAGTAGCTTTATGTTTATTTAAGATATCCAAAAATAGAGACTCATCACAGTGATAACTATGCAAATCTACTTGATAATTGTTTCCTAATTCTTTGGTAAAAGAATTATAGATCTCCATTTTAAAAGGACTCAATTTATTTACCAAAAACAAAACGTTTAATTTTAAAACTTCTTGATTTTGAGAAACATACGTTCCTTTTCCTTGAACTGAAACAAGAACTTTTCGCTTTTTTAATACTGTATAAGCTCTTTCTACAGTATCTCTTGATAAATAAAATTCTTCACTTAACGTATTAATAGACGGAATTTTATCCCCAATTTTTACGTTACCAATGGTTATATTATAGATTATAGAGTTTATAACCTGCATATATTTAGGAACCATTGAATTATCATCTAATTTAATGAACTCTACCATATGATTGTTTTAATTAATGTTTGAAACAAAATTACAGCGAAGTATTAAATCAAAAATCTGAAATGTGGTAACTAAAAGTTTTTTAACACTATTTTATACTATATTGATATTTATGCCAAAT
>CAYPHE010000199.1:0-5252 GCA_964410075.1 uncultured Polaribacter sp. | reverse complement strand
AATACAGTAACAAAAACGAAATTGCTTATATAAAAGGAGTTGAATCAAATTACACAAACGTTAATCAAGTAGATTCTACTTTATACACAGGAACTTGGTTAAACAACGAATACAAAAACTTAGCTGTAATTGGCAATGGAATTTCCAGAAAATTATCTTTAGGAATTTTAAATTATGGGGAACCATTATCTATTATGATTCCAAAATCTGGAACAGGATTTATAAACCCAAATAATCCTTTTTATAAAGTTGATGTTCAAGTTTCTGGTATTTATTCTGGAACTGAAGAATTTGAAAACAAATTTGTATTTACAGACATTAGTTTAGCAAGAAAGTTATTAAAATTAAAAAAAGATGAGGTTACTGCTATAGAAATAAAGCTACTTACTATTGAAGATCCTGCAGTACTTGCCAAAAATTTACAGCAAAAATTAGGGGCAGATTTTTCGGTAAAAACTAAAGCTCAACTTAATGAAGTTTACTTTAAAGTATTAAATACAGAGAGCTTTATTATTTATTTAATTTTTATTTTAATTATAATTATTGCATTATTCAATCTTATTGGAGCAATAATTATGATGATTATCGATAAAAAAAGCAACCTAAATACTCTTTATAATTTAGGAGTAACTGTAGAAAAAATAAAATCAATTTTTGTAATTCAAGGTTTTTTACTAACCTTTTTTGGTATGTTAATAGGTCTTAGTTTAGGAGTAGTTTTAGTATTGATACAAAAAAAGTTTGGTTTGTTTATGATAACACAAACCTTGGCTTATCCAATAGAATTTCAATTTAAAAACTTATTTATAGTTATAGCTACAATAACTATTTTAGGGTTTTTAGCTTCTAAAATTGCTAGTAGTAGAATTTCAAAACGATTTGTAGAACTGAATTAATCAATATCAGAAATTAGCGCATTGCCAAATTTAGTTTCTACTTCATTAAATGTATCAAAAACATCTTTTGAATCATCTGAAGTGACCATTTTGGTTCTGTATTCTTTAAAATGCGGAATTCCTTTAAAGTAATTCGTATAATGCCTTCTAGTTTCTACAACTCCTAATCTTTCTCCTTTCCAATCTATAGCCATTTGTAAATGACGCCTCGCCATTTCTGTTCGTTGAGAAATTGACGGTTTTGGTAAATGCTCTCCTGTTTTAAAATAATGTTTTATCTCATTAAAAAACCAAGGATAACCAATAGAAGCCCGACCAATCATTGCGCCATCTAAACCGTATTTATCGCGCATTTCCATTGCTTTTTCTGGAGTAGTAACATCTCCATTTCCAAAAACAGGAATGTGCATTCTTGGGTTATTTTTAACTTCTGCAATTGGTTTCCAATCTGCATCTCCCTTGTACATCTGTGCGCGTGTTCTGCCATGTATAGAAATGGCCTTACAACCCACGTCTTGTAAACGCTCTGCAACCTCTACAATTCTTATAGAATCATGGTCCCAACCTAAACGTGTTTTAACCGTAATTGGCAAATTGGTATGTTTTACCATAGCTTCTGTAAGAGAAACCATTAAATCAATATCTTTTAAAATTCCCGCTCCAGCTCCTTTTGAAACTACCTTTTTTACAGGACAACCAAAGTTAATATCAATAATATCTGGATTTGTTTTTTCAACAATTTCAACAGATTTTAACATTGATTCTAAATTCGCTCCAAAAATTTGAATTCCAACTGGGCGTTCTTTTTCGTAAATATCTAATTTCATTACACTTTTGGCAGCATCTCTAATTAGACCTTCCGAAGAAATAAATTCGGTATACACAACATCGGCACCATTTTCTTTACATAAAGCTCTAAATGGAGGATCGGAAACATCTTCCATTGGAGCTAATAGTAATGGAAAATCTGAAAGTTCTATGTTGTCTATTTTTACCAAAAAAATAAATTTCTGCAAATCTAATGCTTTTTAAAAAAATTACAGCAGGTAACTTAATTCTCTTTCCCCCTAAAAATTAACATTTTAGTAAAGAAATTAAGTTCTATATTTGGAAAAACAGCATTTAATGAATAAAAATCTACCCCACAAAATCATGCTTTTGTCTTTAGCTGGTTTTATTTTATCTACTCCTTTTCTTTTTAAAAAGAGTACAGAATTAAAAAATAACAGATTAATTATTGAGGTTGATAACCAAGAAAAACTACCTAAAACTTCAAGAGAAGAAAAGCAATTGTTTTCTGAAAAAAGATTAGAATATGAATTGCAAATGCAACGCAATCCTTATACAGGTGAAGTTCCTTTAGAAGAAAAGGCTAAAGAACTAGATGAATCTTTACAATCGATGAAACGACAACAATTTGCTAAAGTTGTAACAAGATCATACGTTTCTAGAGGTCCTTCTAATAAGGGAGGAAGAACAAGAGCAGTTCGTATAGATTTATCTGATGATACCAGTAATACTATCTTATCTGGCGGTGTAAGTAGTGGATTGTTTAGAACAACAAATGGTGGAGATTCTTGGGTTAAAGTTTCACCAAATGACGATATTCATAATGTAACAGCTCTAGCCCAAGATCCTAGAACTGGATTTCAAAATATTTGGTACTATGCCACTGGAGAAAGAGTTGGTAACTCAGCTAGTTTAGGATCTGCTTATAGAGGGAGGGGAATATGGAAGTCGATAGATAACGGAGTGACCTGGAGTCAGATTGCAATTACAAATTCTCCTCAAGAAACTTTTCAAGCTATAGACTATATTATGGCTTTAGAAGTAAGTCCTATTAATGGAGATTTAATGATTGCAGGTTATAGACGTATCTATAGATATGATGGAGATGATTTAAATATAGAATTAGAAAACGAGTCTGGAGGAAGATTAATGACAGATTTGGTAATTAATAGTAGTGGTAGAGTTTTTGCAGCTTTTGAAGGTAATGCATCTACACAAGAAGGAGTCTGGACTTCTCCAACAGGTAATGGAGAGTGGACTAGAATTGCACAAAACGGAGATCCTGAAAATTGGAACGCAACTGGAAGAATTGTATTATCAAATGCACCATCTAACGACAATGTAATATATGCGTTATATCAAAATGGAAAAGATAATGAAGAAGGCGAATTAGAAGCTGATTTATGGAAATATGATTTATCTACAGACACTTGGACAAATTATTCTGATAAACTTCCAGATGAAGAAGGCGGTGATTTAGCGGGGAATGATCCTTTTTCAATACAAGGAGGGTATGATTTGGTGGTTTCTGTAAAACCAGATGATGAAAATTTTGTTTTAATTGGAGGAACTGGTGCATACAGAATAAAAAATATAGAAACAGACGAAGAATTTATTAGAATAGGTGGTTATGCCAGCTTAACCTATGCTTCTTACAGAGGAGCTGCGGGAACGGATCAACATCATGCAGATGTTCATGAATTATTATTTGATCCTAATAATTTTAATCAATTGTTTAGTGGTACAGATGGAGGAATTCATAAGACAACAGATATTAACGAAGAAGTGGTTTCTTGGAAAAGTTTAAATAATAATTATTTAACTTTTCAGTTTTATCATATTGCCATAGATCCTCTAGAGGGCAGTAACATTGTATTCGGAGGAGCTCAAGATAATGGAACTAACATTGGAGGGACAAACGCTGGCCTTGCAAATAATTCTGCAATGAACAGGTTTTTTGGTGGAGATGGGGTTGCCGTTGGTTTAGCAAGAGTGAGAGATAACAGTAGACTACAATTCTTTTATGGTTCTCAAAATGGAAATATTAGAACAAATAAATTTATCGATTCTTTAGGCAGAAATCAATTTAGGAGTATACGACCAGAAGATTCTGAAAGTAATTTTGTTACCTATTTTTATTTAGATCCAGACAACACTTCTAACCTATATTACGCTGGTGAAAACGTCTTATATAAAACAAATGATTCTGAAAACATTACCACAACAACTTGGGATAATTTAGGAACTATGAATCAGAATGAAGAAGAAATTTCTAGAATGGCTGCTACAAGAGGAACCTATAACCCAGAGACGAGTTATTTGTTAATTGGAGGTCAAAATGGAAGTATTTTAAAGTTAGACGATCCTAAAAATGCTATAGGAGAAACTGCTTTATCTTCTGCTAAGGACATTTCTCCACAAGGTTTCCCTACATCAAATAGGTCTATTGTAAGCGGTATAGCAATACACCCTACAAACCCAGATATTGTTTTAGTAACATATTCTAATTACGGTTTAAAAAACATTTTTTTAACTACAAATGCTACAGATGAAACACCCATTTGGACAGAAGTAGAACAAAATTTAAATAATCATTCTATACGATCTGCCGCAATTACAATTATGGATGGACAAATAATTTATTTTGTTGGAACGGCAAGAGGTCTTTATAGCTCAACAGATCCTACAGTTTCAGATTGGAATCTTGAAGGACAAAGTACAATGGGCTTACCGCTAATAAGTGAATTAGCCTATAGACCATCAGATAGTAAATTACTAATTGGAACTCATGGAAATGGTATGTATGAAACCGATGTGCGAACATTATCGACAAACAACGTAAATACACCAATAACAGCAACATCGCTTACAGTTTATCCAAATCCTGCAACTACTCAAATTTCAATTAACAAACAATTTAAGGAAGCTAATAATACTAAATTTACTATTACCGATATTACTGGAAAAACAATACAAAATGGTCGTTTAACTAATAGTCCTATTCTAATTGATAATTTAAAATCAGGAATTTATTTTTTAAATATTAAAGATCAAAATGCTTCTCATAAAGTAAAATTCATAAAAAAATAAATATTGAAACATCTAATTTTAATAACAATTGTAAGTGTATTTTTTTGTTGTAAGAGCACAAAAACAGATTATCCGATTGAAAAAAAGCCAACACCTATTTTAACAAATGGGTACTATACAAGTTGGGTTTCTGGAATTAAAGGTGGTGGAGCTGGCTATAGTGTTTTCCTTTTTTTTAAAGAAAACAATACTGTTAATTATAAAGGAATATACTTTAAGAATAGATACGGAAAAATTAGATCTCAGGGAAACAATAAATACCAAGCTAATATAAAAAGCAATCAAAATAGAGAGCAAAACAGCTTTGATGGAGAATCTGAAACTAAAAAATCAGAAAAAACAGTTATTGAAAAAATTCCTTTTGAATTATTAAAAAATGAAGCTGTTATTAGTTATGTAGAAAACGAAGAATTAAAATTCATGAAAATAGTTTTAACAAAAAAAGAGAATGAAGAATTACCCATGTAATTTTTTCAT
>CAYPHE010000198.1:0-5321 GCA_964410075.1 uncultured Polaribacter sp. | reverse complement strand
GAGCACGTCAAATAGAGTGTACCATAAACGGAATTGGAGAACGTGCAGGAAATACTGCCTTAGAAGAAGTAGTAATGGTGTTAAAACAACACCCGTATTTAAATTTAGAAACAAGTGTAAATTCTAAATTATTATACGATACTAGTTTAATGGTTCGTGAGAAAATGGGTATGCCTGTGCAACCTAATAAAGCAATTGTTGGCGCAAATGCATTTGCACACAGTTCTGGAATTCATCAAGATGGAGTAATTAAAAATAGGGAAACTTATGAGATTATGGATCCTGAAGATGTTGGTGTTACAGAAAGTGCAATTGTATTAACAGCAAGAAGTGGTAGAGCAGCTTTAGCTTACAGAGCTAAAAAAATTGGGTATGAATTAACAAAATTAGAGTTAGATATTGCTTATAAAGAATTTTTAAAAGTAGCAGATACTCAAAAAGAAGTAAAAGACGAAGACATTCATACTATTATTAAGAATAGTGAATTAGCATAATTTTGAATAATAAAAAATACAATAGCGATTTCTTTTCAGTCATTTTATTCAATTTAAAATGATAAGGGAGTATATTTGCAAAAAATAAATAAAGCCTTCCTAACAAAACGGAAGGTTTTTTTATGAATTTTTTAGTTATTGAACATCATAATAAGAAATGGTTAAATAATTGAAAAACAAAACATTAGCATTTTAATTGAAACCGTGAGTATAAATTACTCATTTACAGTAGATTTAAGAAAAATAGAAATCATAGTAATTTAGCTTACATTAAAGACGATTTTAGAGACAATGAAACTAAACAAACATAGTAGCAGATTAACACAAGACGAATCTCAACCAGCATCACAAGCCATGTTGTATGCAGCAGGATTAACTGATGAAGATATGCAGAAAGCACAAATTGGTATTGCCAGTACAGGGTACGATGGCAATCCGTGTAACATGCATTTGAATCGTTTGAAAGACGAGGTCAAAGTAGAGTGTAATATTGCTGATATGGTTGGTTTAGGATTCAATACGATTGGTGTTTCTGATGGAATTTCTATGGGAACTTCTGGTATGAATTACTCGTTGGTTTCTAGAGATATTATTGCAGATTCTATGGAAACTGTAATGAATGCACAAAGTTACGATGCATTAGTCGCTATTGTTGGTTGCGATAAAAATATGCCAGGAGCAATTATGGCTATGTTACGTTTAAACCGTCCTTCTATAATGATGTATGGTGGTTCTACAGCATCTGGAGAGTATAAAGGAAAAAAATTAAATATTGTTTCTGCTTTTGAAGCTTTAGGCCAAAAAGTAGCAGGAGAAATAGATGAAGCAGAATATAAAGAAATTATAAAAAGATCAATTCCTGGAGCAGGTGCTTGTGGAGGAATGTATACGGCAAACACAATGGCTTCAGCTATTGAATGTATGGGGTTTGCATTGCCTTACAATTCATCAATTCCAGCTGAAAATCCAAATAAATTATCGGAAGCAGAAAGAACGGCTAGAGCAATAAAAAACTTATTAGAGTTAGATTTAAAACCATTAGATATTATCTCTAAAAAATCTTTAGAAAATGCAGTTACATTGGTAAATGCTTTGGGTGGTTCTACTAATGCAGTATTACACTTTTTAGCTATTGCACATGCAGCAGATATCGATTTTAAGTTAGAAGATTTTCAAAGAGTTAGCGATAGAACACCTTTAATTGGAGATTTGAAACCTTCTGGTAAATACTTAATGGAAGATGTTCATAGTATTGGAGGAATTCCTGCAATTATGAAGTATCTATTAGAAAACGGATATTTACACGGAGACTGTATGACAGTTACAGGTAAAACATTAGCAGAAAACTTAGCAGATGTAGAGGCTATTGAATTTGAAGAGCAAGATATTGTATATCAAAAAGAAAATGCCTTAAAAAAATCTGGAAACTTACAGATTTTGTACGGTAACCTTGCAGAAGAAGGTGCTGTAGCAAAAATTTCTGGAAACGAAGGGTTGTTGTTTGAAGGAAAGGCTGTAGTGTATAATAGTGAACAAGATGCAAATACAGGAATTTCCAACGGAGAAGTAGAAAGAGGTGATGTAGTCGTCATTAGATATGTAGGTCCAAAAGGAGGTCCTGGAATGCCAGAAATGTTAAAACCAACTTCTTTAATTATGGGAGCAGGTTTAGGAAAATCTGTGGCGTTAATTACAGATGGTCGTTTTTCTGGAGGTACTCATGGTTTTGTTGTTGGTCATATTACGCCAGAAGCAATAAATGGAGGTGCCATAGGATTGATTGAAACAGGAGATAAAATTAGAATTAGTGCAGAAGATAACTCTATTAATGTATTAATTTCTGATGAAGAAATGGCAGAAAGGAAAGCAAAATGGACTGCTCCAGAGCCAAAGCACAAAAAAGGAATATTATATAAATATGCAAAAACAGTAGCATCAGCCTCTAAAGGTTGTGTTACCGATGCATAATTTTAGATAGCAAGGTTTGTTTTCTTAGAAACAAAATCTTGCAATAAAAAAATACAATTATGGATACAAAAACCATAACACAAAATAAGAAATCAGATAAAGAAACAATTCGCATTACAGGTTGTGAAGCAATTGTAAAATGTTTGATTGAAGAAGGAGCTGATATCATTTACGGGTACCCAGGAGGGGCAATTATGCCAGTTTACGATGAATTGTACAAGTATCAAGATAAAATTCACCATGTATTAACAAGGCACGAACAAGGAGCAACTCATGCGGCTCAAGGTTTTGCGCGTATTTCTGGTAAAGTAGGTGTTGCATTAGCAACTTCTGGTCCAGGAGCAACAAATTTAATCACTGGTATTGCAGATGCTCAGATAGATTCTACACCAATGGTGTGTATTACTGGTCAAGTACCTTCTCATTTGTTAGGGAGTGATGCTTTTCAGGAAACTGATATTGTAGGTATTTCTACTCCGGTAACCAAATGGAACTGTCAAGTAACTAAAGCTTCTGAAATTCCTGAAGCTATAGCAAAAGCGTTTTACATTGCTAAAAGCGGAAGGCCAGGGCCAGTTTTGGTAGATATTACTAAAGATGCTCAGTTTGAAGAATTTGATTTTTCTTACGAGAAATGCACAAAAGTAAGAAGCTATAATCCGGTTCCTAAGACAGATATTAAAAAAGTTGAAGAAGCTGCTGCATTAATAAACAGTGCAAAAAAACCATTTATAGTTTGGGGGCAAGGTGTTATTTTAAGTGAAGCAGAAGAGCAATTTAAAGCATTAGTAGAAAAAACTGGAATTCCAGCTGCATGGACTATTTTAGGTGCTTCTGCATTAGCAACTTCGCATCCATTAAACGTAGGAATGTTAGGAATGCACGGTAATTATGCACCAAATAAGTTAACAAACGAATGTGATTTGTTAATTGCCATTGGAATGCGTTTTGATGATCGTGTAACCGGAAGTTTAGATACTTATGCAAAACAAGCCAAAGTAATTCACTTCGAAATTGATCCGGCTGAAATAGATAAAAATGTAAAGTCAGATGTAGCTGTTTTAGGTGATGCGAAAGCAAGTTTAGAATTGTTATTGCCATTAGTTGAAGAAAAATCTCATCCAGAATGGCATCAGCAGTTTAAAGATTTGTACGAAATAGAATACAATAAAGTTATTAAAGACGATATTCATCCAACTAAAGAAGGTTTAACCATGGGAGAGGTGTTGAAAGAAATCAACATTCAAACCAAGGGTGAAGCTGCAATTGTAACAGATGTTGGGCAACACCAAATGGTGGCGTGTCGTTATGCAGATTTTAATGTAACTAAGAGTAATATTACTTCTGGAGGATTAGGAACAATGGGCTTCGGTTTACCAGCTGCAATTGGAGCTAAAATGGCAGCCCCAGAACGTGAAGTAGTTTCTATTTCTGGAGATGGAGGTTACCAAATGACGATTCAAGAATTAGGAACAATTTTTCAACAAAAAGCTGCGGTTAAAGTTGTGGTGTTGAATAACGATTTCTTAGGAATGGTGCGTCAATGGCAACAGTTGTTTTTTGACAAACGTTATGCTTCCACAGAAATGGTAAATCCTAATTTTGTAAAAATTGCAGAAGGATATTACATTAAAGCAAGAAAAGTTACGAAACGAGAAGAGTTAGCGGGAGCGGTAGAAGAAATGATTGCCAGTAAAGAGCCTTATTTCTTAGAAGTTTGTGTAGAAAAAGAAGACAATGTTTTTCCAATGGTACCTTCAGGAGCAAGTGTTTCTGATATACGATTGGAGTAAAATTGGTTGCTGGTTTTTAGTTTTTGTTTATCTAAAACGAAACTAATCTTTGCAGGGTGTCACTTCGAGTGATTTTTTGAAGAATGAAAAAAATAGTATCGAGAAGTCTCGTTTAAATAGTATAAAAATGAGTGAAGAAAATAAAGAACTGTTTACAGTATCTATTTATACAGAAAATAATATTGGATTATTGAACCGAATTTCGGCAATTTTCCAAAGAAGACATATCAATGTAGAAAGTATCAATACGTCTCCTTCAGAAATTGAAGGAGTTTCTAAATTTACTATTGTTGTGTATATGACAACAGAGGGGATAAAGAAAATTATTGGTCAGATAGAAAAACAAGTAGAGGTAATAAAGGCATATTATCATACAGAAGAAAATACCATTTATCAGATTTCAGGATTGTTTAAAATAAAATCTGATTTATTGTTTGAAGAACGTCAAATTCAAAATATTATTAAAGAAAGTAACGCAAGAATAGTTACGGTTAATAAAGAGTTTTTCGTTTTAGAAAAATCAGGTAGAAAACAAGAATTACAAGATTTATATAACAAATTAGATGCTTTTGGTATCATGCAATATACACGTTCGGGTAGAATTGCAGTAACTAAAGATGTCTTAGAAATATCAACTATGCTTCAAGAAGCATTCAACAACTAAATACACAAAAATGTCAAATTATTTTAACACATTACCATTAAGAAAACAACTAGAACAATTAGGAAAATGTAGGTTTATGGACTCTTCTGAGTTTTCAGAAGGAGTAGATGCACTTTTAGGAAAAAAGATCGTTATTGTAGGTTGTGGTGCACAAGGTTTAAACCAAGGTTTAAATATGAGAGATTCTGGTTTAGATATTTCTTATGCATTACGTCAAGCTGCTATTGATGAGAAAAGAGCATCTTACGAAAATGCAACATCAAATGGTTTTACAGTTGGAACATATGATGAGTTGATTCCTACTGCAGATTTAGTATTGAACTTAACTCCAGACAAACAACATACAAAAGTAGTTAATGCAGTAATGCCATTAATGAAAAAAGGAGCAACATTATCTTACTC
>CAYPHE010000197.1:3853-5333 GCA_964410075.1 uncultured Polaribacter sp. | reverse complement strand
CTTTGCGAGAAACAAAATAAAAAAATGAAAAAACAACACTTACCACAAAAAATATGTTTGGTTTGTGAAAAGCCATTTACATGGCGAAAAAAATGGGAGAAAAATTGGGAAGACGTTAAATATTGTAGCGAAAGATGCAGGAGAAACAAGAAAAAATTGGATTAGTTTGGTTTAGAAATAATTTGAGAGTAAAAGACAATATTTCATTAACTAAAGCAATTACAAATAATGACAAAGTAATTGCAGTTTACTTTTTTGATCCAAAATATTTTAAAGAAGATTCATTTGGATTTTTAAAAACAGGCAAATTCAGAGCCAAATTTTTACTCGAAAGCATAAATAATTTAAAAGAAAATTTAGCCCATAATAATATTACATTACTTACTTTTTTTAAGTCTCCTGAATCTGAAATAAACACATTGTGCAGTCAATTTAATATTGATACAATTTATACACAAAAAGAATGGACTTTAGAGGAAGTAACTACCAATAAAGCAGTAAAAAGACTACTTGATAAATCTGTAGTTTTTGTAGAAGACTATGATCAGTTTTTATTTCATCCAGATACAGTTTCAAAGAACTTCAGCAATATTCCGAATGTATTTACAGTTTTTCGTAAAAAGTTAGAAAAATATGTGAAAATTCAAGAAGAGTATCATGCTACTCAAATGCCGAAAGAAAATTTAGTAACAAATGTTTCAGAAACAATAACATTACAAGATTTAGGTTTTACTAATTTTAAAGTTCCTGAAAAAACAGCATTTCCTTTTTCTGGAGGAGAATCTTCTGCTTTAGCACGACTAGAAAACTATTTTTTTGAAAGTAAAAAAGTAAGCCATTATAAGAAAACAAGAAATGGTTTAGTTGGTGTAGATTATAGTACCAAGTTTTCGCCATGGTTAGCCAACGGAAGTATTTCTGCAAAAACCATTTATTGGAAATTAAAAGCTTATGAAAAGAAGAATGGTTCTAACCAATCAACCTATTGGGTGTTTTTTGAATTGGTTTGGCGAGATTATTTCAAGTATATTTCTTTAAAATACGGAGATAAAATCTTTAAAATTGGCGGAATTTTAGATAGAGATTATACTTGGAAAAACAATCAAAACCATATTGAAGACTGGATTAATGGAACTACAAAAGACGATTTTGTAAATGCCAATATGATAGAATTGAAAGAAACTGGTTGGATGAGCAATAGAGGAAGGCAAAACGTAGCTTCTTATTTTGCAAAAGAACTCTTGTTAGATTGGCGAATAGGAGCGGCATATTTTGAATCGCAGTTGTTGGATTATGATGTGCATAGCAATTATGGGAATTGGATGTATGTAGCTGGTGTTGGGAATGATCCAAGAGATAGAAAATTCAATACACAAACACAAGCAGAACGTTATGATAGCAACCATAAGTTTAGAAACCTATGGTTAGAAAAAACTTTATTTTAAATGAAAGAAGCAGTAATCCTTTTTCCTCATCAATT
>CAYPHE010000197.1:0-3753 GCA_964410075.1 uncultured Polaribacter sp. | reverse complement strand
CAGCGTTTAGATGTTTTGATGGAAAATAATACTCCCGCTGGAGGTCAATGGACGTTTGATGCTGAAAACCGAAAGAAATATCCAAAAAACAAGAGAGCACCTAATATTCAGTTTCCAGATGAATCAGCTTACTATAAAGAAGCTGTTATGTATGTAGAAAAACATTTTTCGAATAATTATGGTTCAATTACAAATAGACCCATTTACCCAATTAATTTCCAACAAGCTAATGATTGGTTGCAGCAGTTTTTAGATTTTCGTTTTGATGAATTTGGAGATTATGAAGATGCAGTCGTAAAAGACGAACATTATCTAAATCATAGTTTGTTATCACCATTATTAAATGTGGGTTTATTATCTATTAGAGATGTTGTAGATAAGACATTAAAACATGCAAAAAGAAATGGGGTTCCAATCAATTCAGTTGAAGGATTTATGAGACAATTGATTGGTTGGCGAGAATTTATAAGAGGAGTTTACGAGACCAAAGGAACTGAAGAACGTACCAAGAATTTTTGGAATCATTCAAGAAAAATTCCAAAATCGTTTTATGACGGAACTACAGGTATTGCACCAATAGATAATACCATTAAAAAGTTGCTAAAAACAGGATATTCTCACCATATAGAAAGACTAATGTTGTTGGGTAATTTTATGAATTTATGTGAATTTGACCCAGATGCTGTTTACCAATGGTTTATGGAAATGTATATAGATGCTTATGATTGGGTTATGGTGCCTAATGTGTATGGAATGACTTTGTTTGCGGATGGAGGTTTAATGAGTACAAAACCCTACATAAGTAGTAGCAATTACGTTAAAAAAATGAGCGATTATCAAAATGGAGAGTGGCAAGCAGTTTGGGATGGGTTGTTTTGGAGTTTTATGGATAAAAATCAAGATTTTTTTAAGAGCAATCCGCGTTTAGGAATGTTATTGAATAACTTAAATAAAATGGCTCCAGAAAAAAGAGAAAATCATCTAAAAAACGCACAGCAGTTTTTAGAAAAATTAGATGCAGAACTAAAATAGAAGAAGAGTTTGGAAAAAGAAGAGATAAATGTAGTTTGGTTTAAAAGAGATTTGCGTTTGCAGGACAACGAGGCAATTTACAATGCAATGTTTGGAAATAAACGTGTTCTTTTTCTATATGTTTTTGAGCATTCTCTATTAGAAGATCCTCATTATCATAATAGACATTGGAACTTTATCAAACAATCTTTGGTAGATATTAATAAAGAGTTAAAAAAATACAACAGCAAGGTACTTTGTGTAACTACAGAAGTTGTTAATGCATTTAATCAACTACAAGATAATTTTAAGATAGATACTGTTTTTTCTCATCAAGAAACTGGGTTGCTAATTACTTATAATAGAGATAAAGATTTTGCTAGATATTGCAGAAATAATTCCATAAAATGGAAAGAGAACAATAATAATGGAGTTTTAAGAGGTTTACTAAATCGCGAAGATTGGTTTGAGCAATGGGAAAAGTTTATGAACCAAGTAGTAGTAAAAAATCAATATAGTTCAGAAAAGTTAGTTTCTATCGAAGAAATTAAGCACCTAGAAAGAGGTTTTTATGTTACCAATTTAACTACTAAAGAAGATACTGTTTTTCAAAAAGGAGGAACAACTATGGGGTGGAAATACGCTAACTCGTTTTTTAAAGAACGACACAAAAACTACATGTATCATATTTCTAAACCTGCAAAAGCAAGAGCAAGTAGTAGTCGTTTATCGCCTTATTTGGCGTGGGGCAATCTATCAATTCGTCAAGTTTATCAAACAGCACTCGATTTTGTAACTGATGAAAACAAAAAACATTTAGGAGCATTTGTTTCTAGATTACGTTGGCAGGCACATTTCATTCAAAAATTTGAAATGGAGCATACCATGGAAGAAGAAAGTATAAATAAAGGATATCATAAATTAAAAAAGAGTATTTCAGAAAAGTACCAAAAAGCATGGAGAGAAGGTAAGACAGGTTTTCCTTTAATAGATGCCAGTATGCGTTGTTTAAATGAAACAGGGTATTTAAATTTTAGAATGCGTGCTATGTTGGTTTCCTTTTTTACCCATATTTTATGGCAACCTTGGCAAGATTCTTCTCAACATTTGTCTCAAATGTTTTTAGATTTTGAACCTGGAATTCACTTTCCTCAGCTGCAAATGCAAGCTGGTGAAACGGGAATTAACAATATTAGAATTTATAATCCTGTTAAAAATGGTTTAGAGCACGATACTGATGCAGAATTTATAAAAAAATGGGTTCCAGAATTAGCATCACTTCCAGTACGTTTTATTCACGAACCTTATTTAATGACACCGTTAGATCAACAATTTAATAATTTTAAAATAGGAGAAGATTATCCAGAGCCTATTGTAGATATTAAATCTTCTAGAAAAAAAGCATTAGACATTCTTTGGGGAATGAAAAACGATCCAGATGTTTTATTAGAAAACGAACGCATACTCTCTAAGCATACCATAGCTGATCGTAACCGAATGTTACGTAACGAATAATGGTTAGATAAACGCTAGTTTTTATTGAACTGTCATTTAGAGGTAAGCATGACCGAAGAATCTTATCTTTTAATAAAATAGATTCTTCACTTCGTTTCTCTTTCTGAATGAAATTAACCTAACAAGACAATTTTTTTATCTCAAAATCAATACAAGTATTTAAAATATAAAGAATCATAATTTTTTGTTAATCTGTTTAAGTTAAGTAAAAATAAGTTAAACAAAAATGGTTTTTTTATTATATTTGAAATGTGATATTTGATACAACACATACAAATAAAGATGCTACTGTTATGATTAATGATATCTTAGGTAAACCTTATTCTTTTATAGATGCTATAAAAATGAGAGGTGTTGGTTCTAAGAGAATGATGGTAAAAAGTGTTAGTCCAAAATTTCAAACTATTTTAAACACAGTGTCTGATATTAATTATGCAAATATAGAATTGCGTAAAAATGGTATTATTGTTCACATTGCAAAAGGGCATAAAAATTTTAGTTGGGCAATACCTTTTTATCAATTAACAATTTATCAAACAGGTGGTTTTAGTGTTTATGCTCAGGGAAATTTTGTGCGTTTTGAAAATAACAGAATGTTAAAAGAAAATAAAAATTTTTTAAACAAGTTAGTTGATTTAAAATGCGAAGATTCAAAAAAATATGAGTTTCAATAAATGAAGAAGCTAAGTGCAGTAGAAATTGATAGAATTATAGAAATGGCTTGGGAAGATAGAACCACTTTTGAAGCAATAACATTTCAGTTTGGATTAAAAGAACAAGAAGTAATTCAATTAATGAGAAGAGAAATGAAGCCAAGTAGCTTCAGAATGTGGAGGAAAAGAGTGCAGGGCAGGCAAACCAAGCACGAAAAATTAAGAAGTTTTGAAAAAGGAAGGTTTAAATGTTCAAGACAAAAGTCAATATCGAATAATAGTATTTCAAAAAGATAAAAACCAACAAAGAAGGGTAAGATAGTAGTGTTAAATAAATCTATTTATCTATGGGTATTGGAAAACAATACGTAATCCAGAAAAAAAAATCTGGTAGTGTAATAACAAAGAATTGCATAACAAAGTAAATTAGTAATCATGGAATTAGTAAAAAAAGCATTAGAATTCGAGCAAAGAAAAATGAGGTTTCCAACAACTAGCGACCGTATTTTGGCGTCTAGAGAAGCAAAGTCTTTAATTTTAGGTTTAAATGAAATCTACAAAAAAACAAAAGATA
>CAYPHE010000196.1:1976-5388 GCA_964410075.1 uncultured Polaribacter sp. | reverse complement strand
ACTTCAATATTCATCATGGCTTGCATTTGAAATAAAAATTCGTTTCCAGCTCTTTTTGCCGCATCTCCTGTTGAAGATTCTTCTGTACCTAAAACTGCAAAATCTACTTTAGCTTCGTGTAAAATCTTTACAAAAGCTCTAGATATTTTTTTAGCCCTATCGTCATAACTTCCAGCAGCACCAACCCAAAACAATACTTCTGGTTGTTTGCCTTGTGCCATAAAATCTGCCATTGTTGGTACTATCATCTTTCGGGTTTTTAGTTACTGGTTGTAGGTTTTTGGTTAATAGAATTCGTTTTTGGATTTTTATTTCTTAAGATTTTTCTATTAGCAATTTATAAAAAAGTTATTTATTCTTCATTCGTCCAATTCAACCTGTCTTGTTGGTTGTACTGCCAAGGTGCACCATTATTTTCTATATTAGTCATCATCATATTTAATTCCTGAGGAGCAGCACTTTGTTCCATAACTAAATACCTTCTCATGTCCATTATTATAGACAATGGATCTATATTTATAGGACATTCTTCTACACAAGCATTACAACTAGTGCAAGCCCAAAGTTCTTCTGGAGTAATATAATCGTTTAATAATTGCTTTCCGTCATCTTTAAATTCACCATTATTGGCATCTATATTTCTGCCCACCTCTTCTAAACGATCTCTGGTATCCATCATTATTTTTCGAGGCGAAAGCTTTTTACCTGTTAAATTTGCGGGACAAGCAGAAGAACACCTTCCACATTCGGTACAGGTATATGCATTTAATAACTGCACCCAGTTTAAATCGGTAACTTCTGAAGCACCGAATTTTTCAGGTTCTTCTTGTTCGTCAGTTTCAGGAACAGCATAAGGATCTGCATCTGGATCCATCATTAATTTTACTTCTTTGGTAACAGATTCTAAATTAGTAAACTGTCCTTTTGGATTTAAATTCGCAAAATAAGTGTTTGGAAATGCCAACAAAATATGTAAATGCTTTGAATAGTATAGGTAATTTAAAAACACTAAAATTCCTAAAATATGTAACCACCAAGCAGTTCTTTCTATTGTGTGTAGTGCATTATTAGAAAAACCTTCAAAAAACGGAGCTATAAATTGACTAATTATATTTCCTGAATTTGCTTGTTGAAATGCAGTATCTGTTGCGTTCATCACCAAAAACAAAGACATTAAGGCAACCTCGAAATATAAGATTAAGTTGGCATCTTTTTTGGGCCAGCCTTTCAACTCTTTTGCTAAAAAACGTTTGATATTTGCAATATTTCTTCTTGTCCAGAAAATAGCAATTGCTCCTAACACTAAAACTGCTAATACTTCAAAAATACCAATTAAAAAACCGTAAACGGATGTTCCTAAAACGTTAAAAAACAATCTATGCGTACCAAATAAACCGTCTATTATTATCTCTAATACTTCTATGTTTATAATAATAAAGCCTACATAAACTATTAAATGTAAAAATCCTGATAACGGTCTTGCTACCATTTTGGTTTGCCCAAAAGCAATCTTTAACATATTTTGTAAACGTTCGGATTTCCTATCAGTTCTATCTATATTTTTTCCTAATTTGATGTTTCTGAAAAGTTTGCGAACATTGATTGTAAAAAAACCAATTCCTACAGCTAGGGCTATTGCAAATAATATGTTTGGGATAAATTGCATAGTAAATTTAGATACAGAATTTTATTTTTCTTCTGGTTTATAAGGTTTCTGCTTCTTACCAAAGATAGAAAAATGAACGTATCTTTTTGGATTTTCCTTTAAGTCTTTAAGCAATAGTTCTAACTCTTTGGATGCTGCAGTCAAATTATTATACATTTCTTCGTCATTAATCAACTTGCCAACGGTACCTTCTTTAGAATTAATTTTTTTAGAAAGCTCATTAAAGTTTTCTAAAGTAGTTTCAGCCGTTTTAATCATTTTAGCAATATTAACAGTAGATAAACTATCTGTTATTTGACTAATATTTGAAGTGATTTTTTTGGTGTTTTCTAATGATGTTGCAAGGCTTTCTTCATTATCGGTAATCATTCTATTAACACCAATTACAGAAGATTTTAGTTCCTTTAAGATAATTGATAAATCTTCTACTGAAGTGTTTACATTATCTACAGCCTTTTTATTCAATACATGATTTATACTACTAAATAATGTATCTGCCTTTATCATTACACTTTCTAATTTCGATTGAAGTGGGTCTAAACGTTCTCCAATGGTTGTAAAAAGCCCTGCTTCCATTTCTCCAGGAAGTGTATCTCCAGAAACTGCATCTTCTCCTGTATAATCTGGAATAATAGCTAAGTTTGAGCCTCCTAAAGGACTTGGAGAATATATTCTAACGACACTATTTTTAGAAAAAGGAAAATCTTTTTCAACAGAAAAACGAACTACTAATTGACCTCTTTTAGCAGGGTCTTCATTAAACTCTATGTCTTCTACTTTACCTACTCTTAATCCATGTATGGTAACAGCGCTCGATTTGGTTAAATCTCCAATTCTCTGGTACTCTACTTTAAAAAAGCGAATATCAGGATCAAAAATATTTTGACCTTTCATAAAATTAAAACCCCAAATAAAACAAACGATGGCTATAATTGAAACGACACCGATTTTTAATTCTTTAGACATGTACAAAAATTTTAATACGAAATTACTAAAATTAATCGTGAGTTCGCTTTAAAGCTAATCCATTTTTAGTGCTTCATTAACACTAATTTGTTTCCCTTTTTTAAATGCTACTAAAAAGGCAGAAGTGTATCCTTTTTTCTTTGCTTGTTTTAATAGATTTTTAGCAGAATTATAATTTTCTGTGTTTCCAAAAAAGTATTTATATAAGGCACCAGACTGAACCCTTTCTACATTTTTTAAGCCTTTAAAATTATACGATTTTGTAGCTAATTTTCTTCCTCCTGCGGCAATTTGCACTTTAAAAACAGGTTTTTCTATAAACTCCTCAACAACAGGTTTTAAAGAAACTGTATTTAATTTTAAGTTTTCGAAATAAGTTTTTATGGCATCTGCAATAGCGGTAGCCATTTGCTCCTGACCTTTTTTAGAATTTAAATAAGCCCCTTCTCTCTTATTTGTTAAAAATCCAAGTTCTATTAATACACTAGGCATAATGGTTTCTCTTAAAACCTGAAAATTATCTTGTTTTACTTTTCTATCTTTTCTTTTTAGCTTTTGTACAGAAATCTGTTGCATCATACTTGCAAAAGCTAAACTTTTATCTAAATTTTCTTCTTGCAATAAAGATAGCCCAATAGCAGATTCAATTGAGTTAGCATTAAAACCTTTGTACCTTTTCTCGTAGTCGTCTTCTAAAAGAATACCTGCATTTTCTCTTTTTGCAATTTCAAGGTTTTTTTGGTTACCCCGCAAACCTAATACAAAAGTTCCAAATCCGTA
>CAYPHE010000196.1:0-1876 GCA_964410075.1 uncultured Polaribacter sp. | reverse complement strand
ACTGTAAGTATTTGTTAAAAAAAGTATACCGTAAAAGAAAATTAATCCTATTTTCGTTATTGTAGTAATTTTATAGTTTTGTAAGAACTGCATCAATAAAATTAAGTAATTTTGGCATCACTTTTGTTGAAAATCAAAAAGTACGCCAAAATAAAATTCTAAAGACAAAAATAGTATTAAAAGCATTGCAAACAAATCTATCATACCTACTTTTATTTTGTTGCTTTTTTGTCTGTAAAACAAGCTTTTCTGTAACGAAAAAACTTGGTAAACGGCACTTACGCATTTATTTACAGGACTCAACTACTACCCAACAAAAAGATTCTTTATTATTAACACCAACAGATTCTACTGCTTTAGATAGTTTAAAAAAACCTAAAGAAGCCATTGAAGACATTATTACACACACCGCAAAAGGATATACCATACAAAACGCAAAAGAAAAAACAGTTACTCTATATGATGAAGCTAATGTTTTGTATACTGATATTGATTTAAAAGCTGGTGAAATAATTATAAATTACATTACCAATACTGTTAGGGCAAGAGGAATAAAAGATAGTACTGGAACTGGCTATACCCAAAGACCTGTTTTTGTTCAAGGAGGAGAGGAATCTGAACAAGATTCTATTATTTTTAATTTTAAAACAGAACGTGCAATTATTTACGGTCTAAAAACCAAACAAGGAGAAATGTTTACTTATGGTACAAAAACCAAACGTGTAAACGATTCTACAATTTACGTTCGAAAAATTAGGTTTACTACTTCTGAAAAACCAAAACCAGACTACTATATAGGAACAGACAAAGCAAAATTAGTTCCTGGAAAAAAAATTATTGTTGGTGCAAGTAATTTAGTTTTAGCAGATGTACCCACACCAATATTTTTACCTTTTGCATATTTTCCAATTACACAAACTAGAACTTCTGGTTTTATAATTCCGGCTTTTGATCCTGGAAACAGTTCTAGAGGAATAGGAATGCAAAATGGTGGATACTATTTTGCCCTTAATGATTATTTTGATTTGACAGCCCTTGGAGATATTTATTCTAACGGAAGTTGGGGAACCAGAATATCTTCTCAATACAAAGTAAGATATAAATTTAGCGGTAATTTTACATTCAGTTATGAAAATAATGTAAATGGAATACGTGGTTTTGATAACTTTAGCAGACAAGCAAACTACAACATAAATTGGTCGCATAGGCAAGATGCAAAATCGAGTCCTAATTCTTCTTTTGGAGCCTCAGTTCGTTTAGGTAGTAGTCAATTTTTTAGACAAACACTTAACCAAATAAATGTTTCGCAATCGCAAACCAACTCTTTTAATTCATCTATAAATTATAGTAAAAAGTTTGTGGGTACTCCATTTAACATGAACTTAACTGCTACTCATCAACAAAATACAAATACAGAAGAAATACAAATGACTTTGCCATCGTGGACTATAAATATGGATCGTATTTTTCCTTTTGTTGGTAAAGATGGTATACAAAAAACACCTATTGAAAAAATGGGTTTCAACTATACCATGCAAGGGCAGTACTTAGTAACTACAAACGATAATGATTTTTTAACACCTGCAATGTTTAATGATACCAAAGCAGGTATGCAACATACTACAGGAACAAGTACCAACTTAAAAGTGATGAAGTATTTTACCCTGTCTCCTTCTGTAAATTATACCGAAACTTGGCATTTCGACTATATAAACAAGTTTTACGATCCTGTTGAAGATGAGGTGATAACAGAAACTTTAACAGGATTTAAAAGTTATAGAGAATATAATACGGGAGCAAGTTTATCTACAAACATTTATGGAACTTTCCCTATTAACAAAGGAAGGTTAAAAGCAATTAGACACACGATTAGGCC
>CAYPHE010000195.1:0-5392 GCA_964410075.1 uncultured Polaribacter sp. | reverse complement strand
TAATCAACTTTTAAAAATTTATAATATATAATTTGTTAGAAAAGATAATAAATAACAAGCCCTTATTTATTGGTATCCATTTAGCTTTTGGTTTTTTAGGGACTCTGCCTTTTTTTCCTAAAATTATAGGTCTGTTAACTATTGGGTTACCCTTTTATTTCATTTATACAAGTCAAAATAAAGACGAAGAAGCCTTTATGTTTGCTGCTTACATTGTAGGAGCAGAGGTTTTTATTAGAATGATTGGAGGTTTTGTTTTGTATGAGACAGGTAAATATGCCGTTATTTTATATTTGATAATGGGCTTGTTGTTTGGAGGTTTTAAACAAAAAATAGCAATACAATATTTAGCATATATTTTATTATTATTAGTTGGTATCCTTTTTACACAAGTTCCAGAAGGTGAATCTTTAAGAAAGAATATTCTTTTTAATTTAAGTGGACCAATTGGTTTAGGTATTGGGGCTTTCTATTTTTATCAAAGAGAAATAACAAAAGCGCAACTCTACAATGCTTTGTATTTTATGTTGTTGCCTTTGTTTTCAATGATAATTTATTTGTACTTCAGAACTCCCGATTTAAAAGAAATTGTTTTCGGAGGAGAAGCAAATTTCACTACTTCTGGAGGTTTTGGTCCAAATCAAGTAGCAACTGCTATAGGGTTAGGAATGTTTATCATAACAGTTTTCTTATTATCAAAATACAAACTAACTGGTTACATTTTTGTTGACGCCATATTTTTAATATATTTTATCTATAGAGGTTTGCTTACTTTTTCTAGAGGAGGTATAGTTTCTGCTTTAATTGTTATTGTCATCTTTGCATTTTTTTATTTGGTATATAATAGGATAAATTTAACTGCATTATTAAAATATGTTTTAGTTGGTGCTTTTTTTCTTTTGGCAATTTGGTTTTATACTTTAGATATTACTGGAGGTATGCTAAATAATAGGTACTCTGGAAAAAATGCAGCAGGAGTTCAAAAAGATATCACTTCAGGAAGAGCAGATATTATATCAATACAATTAGAAAATTTTTTCGAAACTCCTTTTGGTATTGGAGTAGGAAATGGTAAATATGAGCGTCTTAAAAGGATTGAACACGTAACGGGTGCCTCTCATAATGAAGTAGGAAGACTTCTTGAGGAGCATGGTTATATAGGGTTAATTATATTATTTATATTATTAGGAGTGCCACTGTTTAATTTTTTTAGAAGTAATAATTTTCAAAAAGCATTTATTATTTCCTTTTATTTATTATGGTTTTTAACAATTAGTCATTCAGCAATGCGTATTGCTCTTCCGGGGTTTATTTATGCCTTATCTTTAATAAATATTAAAAAAATTGATGAATAAAGCATTTTTTATTATACCAAAAATTTTACTTTATAAATACATTAGTGAATAAGCATATTTTATACATAGGTAACAACTTAACCAAGAAAACAAAATATAATTCTACTATAATTGTTTTATCTAATCTTTTAAAAAAAGAAGGTTATAAAGTTTTTGTTTCATCAGATAAAAGCAATAAAATAGTTCGCTTACTAGATATGTGTTTTACTTTTTTTAGGCTTAAAAATAAAGTTGACTACGTTATTATAGATGTTTATAGTACCACAAATTTTTATTATGCTTTAATAATTTCTCAATTTGCAAGACTGTTTAAAAAGAAATATATAACTATTTTACATGGAGGTAATCTTCCTGAAAGATTAAAGAATACTTCTTATTTAAGTAGTTTGATTTTTAAGAATTCTTATAAAAATATAGCTCCTTCAAATTATTTGAAAAGGGCATTTGAAGCAAAAGGGTATAAAACAGATTTTATACCAAACATTGTAGAAATAGAGAATTATAAGTTTAAAAAAAGAACAAATTTAAGCCCAAAAATTTTCTGGGTAAGAGCATTTAAAGAAATATATAACCCTACTTTAGCTATTGAGGTATTACATCTTTTAAAAAAAAAATATACAAACGCAAAGTTATGTATGGTTGGTCCTTTTGTAGATAATTCATATAATGAGTGTATAGATTTAGTTGATAAATTAAATCTACAGGAATCTATAGAATTTACTAACGTACTTTTAAAAGAAGATTGGCATAAAAAATCTGAAAATTTTGATATTTTTATTAATACAACAAATTTTGACAATACCCCAGTAAGTGTTATGGAAGCTATGGCTTTAGGGATGCCAGTTGTAAGTACAAATGTTGGCGGTATTCCTTTTCTATTGAATAATAAAGTTGATGCATTGTTAGTGCCTAAGGAAGATGCTAAAAAAATGGCTAGTACAATAGTATCTCTGTTAGAGGCTTCTTATCCTAATATGTCTATAAACGCTAGAAGAAAAGTAGAGCAATTTAATTGGGAAAACAATAAAGAAAAGTGGTTTGAAATACTTAAATAATGTTTAGGAAATATATTTATTTATTTGGTCAATATTTAAGAAACCCTTCTCTTAAGAAAAATTATACCTTTTTAAAAAAATCAGAAAAATGGTCTTTAGAAGAGTTAGAGACTTATCAATTAAAAAAAATAAAAAATTTATTAATAAGCGCTTATAAGCATTCAGAATTTTATAAAAATAAATTCAATGAATTGAATATAGACGTATACTCAATTACTACTTTAGCCGATTTTTCAAAAAAAATTCCAATTTTAACCAAAAAAGAATTATTAAAATTTTCTTCTGAAATTCAATCAAATAAATCCTTTAAAAAAGTATTTTTAGCATCAACATCTGGCACTTCTGGGCAATCTTTAAAATTTTATAGAAATGAGCATGCAGACTCTTTTAATAGAGCAGCTATACAGAGAGGATATTCTTGGCATAACGTAAAAATTTGGAAAAGAAATGGATATTTTTGGGGCTTTAATTTTTCTTATTTAGATAGAATAAAAAATGTTTTTTTTGATTTTTTACAAAATCGATATAGAATTTTTAGTTACAAAGAAAAAGAGCTCAAACATTTTATAAAAAAATCTAAAAGAGCAAGTTATATTCATGGCTATTCCTCAATGATTTATCAAACGGCTGTTTTAATAAACAAATTAAAATTACCTAAGCCTTCAAGTTTAAAAATGATAAAAGGAACTTCGGAAAAAATATTTGATAGCTATCAAGCAGAAATAAAAGAAGCGTTTGGTTTAAAAATGATTAGTGAATACGGAGCTACAGAATCTGGCATAATAGCATATGAATGTAAACAAGGTAATATGCACGTTAATATGGAAGGCGTTTTTGTAGAAGAAGTAAACAATGAAATTCTTGTAACTAATTTACAAATGCATTCATTTCCAATAATTCGCTATAAACTGGGTGATTATATTTCTTTAGCTTCAAAAGAAACAAAGTGTAGTTGTAAAATGCAGCACTTAATAATTGAAGAAGTAACAGGTAGAGTAGGTAATAATGTTTATGGTACTAATAATATTTATCCAAGTTTGTATTTTTATTATATTTTTAAAAACTTATCAAAAAAAGAAAGCATTCATTTAAATTACCAAGTTATTCAAAATAAAAAAGGAAGTTTAGATTTTCTTTTGGACAGAAAAATTAATGATTTAGAAAAGAAAAAGTTAATTGTTGAAATTGAAAAATATTTCAACAGTGATATGTCATTTAAGATTATAGAAGAGGTTAATTTTGTTTATCAAAAAGGAAAATTGAAAAACTTTATATCTAGAGTAAATGAATAATTTAGTTTCTATAATTACTCCAAATTATAACGCCGAAAAATTTATTTCTAAAACAATAGAAAGTGTTATTAATCAGACCCATAAAAACTGGGAAATGATAATTGTAGATGATGTTTCTACAGATAATGGAGTTGCTGTAATTCAATCTTTTATAAAAAAAGATGGTAGAATTAAATTGTACCAATTAGAAAAAAACTCTGGAGCAAGTGTAGCTAGAAATAAGGCCATTTCTATAGCTAATGGTAATTTTATTGCTTTTTTAGATAGTGACGATTTATGGTTGCCTAATAAATTAGAGTTACAATTAGATTTTATGCTAAAAAATAATTTTTCAATTACTTATACTTCATATAAAATTATTGAAGAAGATGGTACAGATACAAACAAAATAATTGAGTGTAAAGAAAAATTAGATTACAATAGAATGTTATATTCTAATGAAATAGGGTGTCTAACTGCAATATATAATGTTGATATCTTAGGAAAGGTATTTATGCCCAATCTAAGAAAAAGGCAAGATTATGGTTTGTGGCTAAAAATCTTAAAAAAAGAAAAATATGCATTTGGTTTAAAAAAAGTATTAGCTTCATATAGAAACCAAACAGCATCTATATCTCAAAATAAAATAGAAATGTTAAAATGGAATTTTAAGCTATATAGAACAGTAGAAAAATTACCATTTTATAAAGCATTTTACTATACAACTTGTAACGTTATAAACAAAGTGTTAAAATAGTTCATTAAAAAAAACAAAGTTATAGTTAGAATCTCATCTATTTTTTTAATTTTGCTATAATCCACCCAGAAATAAAAAGTATAAACTTATTCTGTTTATATATTATTAACCCCTATAAAAATAGCCTTTTGAAATCAAATGCTGCTTATTTAAACATTTCTGAAAGAAGGTTTTTTCTTAGAGTAATTGATATTCTGGTAATTTTAACCAGTGTTTATTTAGCTTTTAACTTTTTTGAATTTAACTTTTTCGACTTTTTTAATCCACTAATTTTTGGATGGATTTTATTGTTTGTTATTTACTTTGTTTTATTTGGTGAAATATTTCAATTGTATAATTTAAGTGTTTCAAATAATAGGTATTTAGTTTTTAGAAGTATTGTTGTTACCACATTTACTGCTATTATATTTTATATATTTACGCCATACATAACTCCAGAATTACCTCCAAACCGTTTAAAAATTGTATACCTTTTTTTAATCGTTTCTATACCAATTTTATTATGGAGGTTCATTTATATTCATTTTATTTTTACTCCAAAATATTTTAAAAATATAGTTTTTATAGGTGAGTCTTCAAAAATTGAAAATTTACTTAAAAGAACTAATAATGATTCTTTTCATAATCTTGTTTATTATTTTTCAACAAATGAAATAGATGGAATTAGTGGATATAGAAATATTTTGGATATTACAAATGATGATTCTATTAATAAAAACTTTATTTCAGAAGTAATTGTTTCTAAACAGAATTTATCTGAAGAAGTAATTGATTCTTTAAATGAAAAATTAATTCAACTCTTTGAAAAAGGAGTTAATATTATAAGTTATAGTAAATTTTACGAAGAGGTTACCTCTAGAGTACCAAAAGAATATTTGAACCATAATTTTTATAATAACATTAATTTTAGTCAAAATAATGATAGCAGAATGTATCTTTTTGGAGTTCGTTTTG
>CAYPHE010000194.1:0-5413 GCA_964410075.1 uncultured Polaribacter sp. | reverse complement strand
CGGTTTTAAATTTGCCGATGACCAAAGCTACATTTATAGAAAATAGTATTATGATTATTATGGCTATTATTATGCTTGTGGAAGTATTTTAAAAGATTAAAAAGAGGCTGTCTAAAAGTACTTTTAGACAGCCTCTTTTTATTGCAGAGAGGAAGGGATTCGAACCCTCGATACCCTTTTGAGGTATACACACTTTCCAGGCGTGCGCCTTCGACCACTCGGCCACCTCTCTAATTTTAGTAAATAGTTTTTGGACGTTAGTCTTTAGTTTATTCTAAATCGAAATTTTAGTGAAATAAAAAAAATCTAATATACTATTTTAACGGTTACTGTTTAGTGCTTACTATTCACTGCTAATATCTAGCGACTACTAACTAAAGTCTAATTTAGATACAAATCGATTAAACCTTCTGGTGTTTCTACCAAAATGGTTTTATTTTTTTTATCTACTTTCTTTATAAAATCATCAATCATTGGAATAAAAATTTCTTTTCCATTATTGTCAATTTCAAAAAGAGGCTGAGCTGCTTTATCGTTTACACCAGTTATAATTCCTACCTCTCCATAATTTTTATCAACAATAGAAAAATTAATGATTTCATGATAATAAAACTTATCATCTTCTAATTTTGGTAGTAAACTTAATGGTAAATAAATATCTGATTTTAATATAGCATCTGCATCTTCTTCAGACAATACATCTTCAAAGCGAACACGTAATTGATTACCCTTGTGTAAAGAACTTTTTTCAATAAAAAAAGGAACCAGATTGTTGCCTAAGTCAACATAAACTGATTCCATTTCTTTGTATAATTCAGGTTCGTCTGTATCTAATTTGATAACAACTTCACCTTTAAAACTGAATTTTCTAACGATTTTGCCTAAATAAAAACAATCTTCTTTACGCATTATCGAAAAAAGTTTTATTCAGCAGCTTTTTCTTCGCTTTCTTCAGTAGCTTCAGCTACAGCTTCTTCGCTTGCAGGAGCTTCCTCTTCAGTAGCTTCTTCAACTACAGGTTCGTTAGCGGCAATTCTTGCTTCGTTTACTGCTTTTTCAGCTTCTAATGCTTTTGCTTTTTCAGCTTCTTTTTCTTTAGATAAATCAGCTTCTTTTCCTTCTACTTTAGCAGTTTTTTCTTCTAACCAAGCATTAAATTTTTCTTCTGCTTGCTCTTCAGTTAAAGCACCTTTTCTAACTCCACCAATTAAATGGTTTTTAAGCAATGCACCTTTGTAAGATAATATTGCTCTTGCAGTATCTGTAGGTTGTGCTCCATTTTGTAACCATTTTACAGCATCATCAACGTTTAAATCAATTTTTGCAGGGTTAACATTTGGGTTGTAGGTTCCAATTTTTTCTAAAAAACGACCATCTCTTTTTGCGCGTGCATCTGCAGCAACAATCCAGTAAAAAGGTTTCCCTTTCTTACCATGTCTTTGTAATCTAATTTTTACAGGCATAATTTTAATTATTTAAGGTTCTCGACCTCGATTATTAATAACCTTACTATCTCGTAGTAAGCGGATGCAAAATTACAAAACCTTTTCTAATTAAAACTCAATTATTTAAATAAGTTTTTCTTTATTTTTTTAAGTTTTTTAACAGATAATAGTGTTAAAACATATTAATAAATGATAAACCTTGTTAAACTTAAATTTTAAAATCAATTAAAGCTTAATTTTATATTAGTTAGAAACAATTTAAAATACAACTCCATGAAATATAGTAAAAGAGTATCTGATGAGATGAATAAATTGTTGGAAAAGAATTATGATGCTGAAAAGGAGTATATAACTGCTGCAAATATTGTAAATAGTGAAAGCTTAAAACAATTTTTTAGTATAAGGGCAGAAGAAAAAAGTTTTTTTGCTAAAGAATTAAGAACAGAAATTTTATTGCACGGACAAATTCCTGAAAATAGAGAGATATTAACAAGAGCTACTCATAGAAATTGGGTGACGTTAAAATCTATACTTAAATCTAATGATGAAAAAGCGATTATAAATGAAGTATTTAAAGGAGAAAAAGAAAGCTTAAAAGAGTATGATGAGGTGTTGGGAATAAACGAATTCACTCCCTCAACGTTACAACTTTTAGAAAAACAAAGACAACAAATTAGTTCTTCAATTTACTCGTTAAAAGTAGATGAATACACAATTCATTAACTATAAAATATCTATAAATAATTAATTGAAAACATGTCTTAAAAAGAGTTTGTATTTGTTTGATAGTGAAAAAAGAGAAAGAAAGACATAACAAAAAAGAGATAGCTTAGTTTTTTAATTTTAGTTAGCAAAAAGTTGATAAGTATTAGAGAATAATACTTGTCAGCTTTTTTCTTTTTGTAACTTTAATATTCGAAAATTTTCTGAGAATGTACCTTATTTTTGATACGGAAACCACAGGTTTACCAAAAAACTTTAAAGCTCCAATTACAGATACAGACAACTGGCCAAGATGTATTCAAATAGCTTGGCAATTGCATGACGAAATGGGGCAAGTGGTGTCTCATGATAATTTTATGATTCAACCCGAAGGGTTTAATATTCCTTATGATTCTGAAAAAATACACGGTATTTCTACAGAATTAGCACAAGAACAGGGTATTCCTTTACTAGAAGGATTAGAAAAATTTAACGAGGCACTTTCAAAAACAAAATTTATTGTTGGTCAGAATTTAAAATTCGACGTTAATATAATGGGGGCTGAATTCTACAGAATGAATGTTACTCCCAATTTCGACACCCTACGTTATCACGAATTAGACCTAGAAACATTTAATTTTACATCTAGAAAAAATAGAAATGGAGAATGGTCTTTAGATGATTTGAATGATGATGACATTAACAAATTATCTATTCTAGATACAGCAACAGAAGCTACAGCAAACCTTTTAAAATTACAAGGAGGTAGGGGAGGAAAATACAAACTACCAACCTTAACAGAATTACACCAATATTTATTTGGAGTTCCTTTTGGAGAGGCGCATAACGCAACTGCCGATGTTGAGGCAACAACCCGATGCTTTTTTGAGTTGCTAAGAAAAGGGCATTATAAACAGGCACAGTTATTAGTAGATGAAACCTATCAAGATCGATTTGTAGAAATCAATCCAGAAACAATTCAACCGATAGGTTTAAAACACATCAATCTAAAACGCGAAAGTAAAAAAATACGTGAGCGATTAGAACAGTTAAAAGACACTGGCAAAACAACATCAACTTCTCAAGGATTAGCTGAATTAGAAGATGTTCAGTTTGCACATTTACACAACCATACACAATATTCTGTCTTACAATCTACTATTCAAATAGGTAATATTATAAAAGCAGCTGCAAAAGATAATATGTCTGCAATTGCAATGACAGATACGGGGAATATGATGGCTGCTTTTCATTTTGTAAGTGCGGTAATCAACCATAATAAAAATGTAGATAACCCTATAAAACCAATTGTTGGGTGTGAGTTTAATGTTTGTACAGACCATACAGACAAAACCCGAAAAGACAATGGTTATCAAATTGTTTTATTAGCAAAAAACAAAAATGGGTATCATAATTTAGCAAAAATGTCTTCCATTGCTTTTGTAGACGGCTTTTACTACGTGCCAAGAATAGACAGAGAGGTCATTAAAAAATACAAGGAAGACATTATTGTTTTAACAGGTAATTTATATGGAGAGGTTCCTAGTAAAATATTGAATGTTGGAGAAAATCAAGCCGAGGAAGCTTTACTTTGGTGGAAAGAAGAATTTAAAGACGATTTTTATATTGAGTTGATGCGTCATAATCAACAAGATGAAAAGATTGTAAATGAAACCTTATTAAAGTTTTCTAAAAAACACAATATCAAAGTTGTTGCTACAAATAATACCTTTTATTTAGAAAAAGAAGATGCCAATGCACATGATATTTTATTGTGTGTAAAAGACGGTGAAAAACAAGCAACACCAAAGGGTAGAGGTAGAGGTTATAGATATGGCTTGCCTAATGACGAATATTACTTTAAGTCCTCTCAAGAAATGAAGACCTTGTTTGCAGACTTACCTGAAGCCATTAGTAATATTCAAGAAATTGTAGATAAAATAGAAATATTTACGCTTGCGCGTGATGTTTTATTGCCCGCTTTTGATATTCCTGAGCAGTTTAAGGATGCAAAAGATAACGAAGATGGAGGAAAACGTGGGGAGAACAATTATTTACGTCACTTAACTTACGAAGGTGCAAAAAAACGCTACGGAGAACTAACAGAGTCTGTAATAGAACGACTGGATTTTGAGTTGGATGTAATTGCAAAAACAGGTTATCCAGGGTACTTTTTAATTGTAGAAGATTTTATTCGCGAAGCAAGAAATATGGACGTTTCTGTTGGGCCTGGGCGAGGTTCTGCGGCAGGTTCTGTTGTGGCGTATTGCTTGTGGATTACCAATATAGACCCAATAAAATACGATTTACTTTTTGAGCGTTTTTTAAATCCAGAGCGTGTATCCATGCCCGATATTGATATTGATTTTGATGACGAAGGACGAAGCCGAGTTATGGACTACGTAATTGATAAATATGGTGCCAACCAAGTAGCTCAAATTATTACTTACGGAACAATGGCGGCCAAGTCTTCTATTAGAGATACGGCCAGAGTTTTAGATTTGCCTTTGTTTGAAGCGGATAGAATTGCAAAATTAATTCCAGGAATTAAACTGAAAAATATTTTTGGAGAAGATGCCAAAAGTAAATCTAAAGTTGATGGATTACGTGCCGAAGAAAAGCAGTTGGTAGAAGAACTAAAAACCATTTCTTATGGAAATGATTTGGCTTCAGAAACGGTAAATAAAGCGGTAATACTAGAAGGCTCTGTTAGAAATACAGGAATTCATGCCTGTGGGGTAATTATTACACCAGACGATATTACCAATTTTGTACCAGTTGCACTGGCAAAAGATTCAGACATGTATGTTACCCAGTTTGATAACTCTGTTGTAGAATCTGCGGGATTATTAAAAATGGACTTTTTAGGATTAAAGACATTAACTTTAATTAAAGACACTGTAAAAATTGTAAAAGCCAGACACGATATAGATTTAGATCCAGAAAGTTTTCCTTTAGATGATGTAAAAACTTATGAGCTATTCCAAAGAGGAGAAACAGTAGGTATTTTTCAATATGAATCTCCTGGAATGCAAAAGCACATGCGCTCTCTAAAACCAACAGTTTTTGAAGATTTAATTGCCATGAATGCTTTGTACAGACCAGGACCAATGGAATACATTCCAAGTTTTATTAATAGAAAACATGGTACAGAAGAAATCGAATACGATTTACCTGCCATGGAAGAATATTTGGCAGAAACTTACGGAATTACAGTTTACCAAGAGCAAGTAATGCTTTTGTCTCAAAAACTAGCAGATTTTACG
>CAYPHE010000193.1:0-5498 GCA_964410075.1 uncultured Polaribacter sp. | reverse complement strand
TCTTCGTTAAAATACACTTTATAGTATTTCATTTTCTTCTCTTCGTCATAGCCACGCTCTAAATATTCCGAAGCGGCTTCAGGAGCATCTACATCTAATTTTATATTAATATTAGTATCTAGTTTTATTTCTGTTTTTAATTTGCTTTTTTCTTTTTTCAAAACTACTCCAGAAACATCAAAATTATTTCTAACCAACACATCATTTAAGGTTTCGTAATGTTTCTTATAATCTTCAAACAAATCTTTGTGTTTTTCCTCCTCAAAAACCTCATTTTTAAAATCGTGATAATCTACAGATTCATGTTCTTTAAAATAGTCTACTGTATTTGCCAAAAAGTTACCCTGCTCTTGCATACCAAATTCTGGTTTAATTACTTCTTCTGAAAACTCTTTACACAACTCCAAGTAGTTTTGCGTGTGCGAATTGTAATCGTCAGCAAATTTTACAGAAAGGAAATTTTTAATCCAGTACTGTGCATCGTAATTATTATTATCTACAGAAAAAACGACAGTTCCCTCAGTATCTGAAGTATTTAAAATTAAACAACCTTTATCTATTTTTCTGGTAGAAATTCCTTTTTGAACCACAACATCAAAACTTTCGTTATCATCTAAATACGTTTGAAAAAAATCAACTTTATTTTCAATTTTAAAAATACCCACCGCTTCTGTTAAGACATCTTTATACTCTATTCCTTCAACAAACACAACAATAACATCTCCTGTTTTAATTTGAGCAGAATTACTCTGTTCATACAAATGATTCACAATATTTTTAGAATATTCTACAAAGGTATTTTCATCTGCAAAAATTTCTGATGTGTAGTTATTCAATTCATTTAAACGAACATCTGCATGATGGGAAAAACGATAACTTTGAGTTAAATTTCCAAACGGTTTCAACAAAAAATTCTTCATTAAATCGTAACTTTCCTGGTCAAAACGAATCAAATCTTCAGAAAAAGCGTTTTGTCCGCTATTAAATTTATTAGCTACTTTATGCAAAATACATTTGGTTATTTCTGCTCTCGTTTTTTTAATCATTTTGTTTCATTTAAAGAACGTAAAAATAAAAGAAGTTTTGGAGTAAATTTAAAACTGACTCGCTGTTTTGTAAACAATTTTTAATTCCAATTCTAATTTTAGGTTTAAAAAAACGTAATTGTTTGAAAACTTTACAATTAATGTTTGTTAATTTCAATTAAAGTACTAAATTCGCCACGCAAAACAGAAATCAAATGTTAAAGAACACTTTTAACGGTTTTTACTTCTACTTTTATTTTTACAATAAAAGCAGAGACTTTATACAGTGTTAACAAACAATATAAAATGTAAAAAGTCTCGAAAATATTTCGAGACTTTTTTTTTGATAAAAAATGAATAAAACAATTGCCATACAAGGAGCAGAAGGCTCTAATCATCATAAAGTTGCTTTAGACTTTTATGGAGATGCTATTGCTTTGCAAGAATGTATGTCTTTTGATAGTTTGGTGGCTTGCTTATTAAACAATTCGGCAGATTATGGGGTTATGGCTTTAGAAAACACTATTGCAGGGTCTATTATTCCGAATTATGCTTTAATTGACACCAATAATTTGCACATTACTGGAGAAGAATATTTGAATATTCATCACCATTTAATGGCTTTAAAAGGTCAAAACACAGAAGACATTAAAGAAGTTTGGAGTCACCCAATGGCATTATTGCAATGTAAAGAGTTTTTTAAAAATTACCCAAACATAAGGTTGGTAGAAGATGTTGATACTGCAGAAGTTGCCAAAAGAATAGCTAAAGAAAAATTACAAGGTATTGCAGCCATTGCACCAAAAATAGCTGCCGAAATATTTGACTTAGCAATTTTAGAAGACGAAATTCAGACCATAAAAGACAATTCAACACGTTTTGTAATTGTTCAAAAAGAAAAACCTGTTGAAAATACAGCGGCAAATAAAGCATCTATCAAATTTCAACTAGATCATAAAAGAGGAAGTTTAGCTGCTATTTTAAATGCAATAAGTGATTGCAAAATGAATTTAACTAAAATTCAATCTTTACCAGTAATAGAGACACCTTGGAAATACTCATTTTTTGTAGATGTTACATTTCAAGATTATGCAGATTACAAAAAAGCCATTGCCATTATAGATATTATGGCTGAAGATTTTAAAGTATTAGGAGTTTATAAAAACGGAAGATCATGATAACATCGGCAAAAAGATTAGATACCGTTCAAGAATATTATTTCTCTAAAAAATTAAGAGAAGTCGCTGGTTTGGTGGCAGAAGGAAAACCAATTATAAATATGGGTATTGGTTCTCCAGATTTAAAACCTTCTTCAGAAGTTTTAGAAGCTATAGCAGGGAGTTTACAAGATGCAACTGCTCATAAATACCAATCATACCAAGGTTTACCAGAACTAAGAGAAAGTATTGCAACATTTTACAAAAACAAGTATGATGTTTCTGTAAATAGTGCAAATGAAATTTTGCCTTTAATGGGAAGCAAAGAAGGCATTATGCACATTTCTATGGCTTTTTTAAATGAAGGCGATAAAGTGTTGATTCCAAATCCAGGTTACCCAACTTACACTTCTGTAACTAAATTGGTAGGTGCAGAACCATTATTTTACAATTTAAGTGCTGATGATAATTGGCAACCGAATATAGAGGAACTAGAGCAACAAGATTTGTCTGAGGTAAAAATCATGTGGATCAATTATCCGCACATGCCTACAGGAGCAAATGCTGTAACTGCAACTTTTGAAAAAATTATTGCTTTTGGTAAAAAGCATGACATATTGATTGTAAATGACAATCCGTATAGTTTTATTTTAAACGAAAAGCCAACAAGTATTTTACAAGCAGTAGGAGCAAAAGAAACAGCTTTAGAGCTAAATTCTCTAAGTAAAACTTTTGCAATGGCAGGGTGGAGAGTTGGTATGTTATTAGGTAACGCTCAACTAATCAACGAAGTTTTAAAAGTAAAGAGTAATATGGACTCTGGTATGTTTTATGGCATCCAAAAAGGAGCGATTAAAGCATTGCAAATTTCTGATGATTGGTATACAAATCAGAATAAAATTTATAAAGAAAGAAGAGAATTAATCTGGCAATTGGCAGACAAATTAAATGCAACTTACGATAAAGATGCTTCTGGAATGTTTGTTTGGGCAAAAATACCTGAAGGAAAAAAGTCTGAAGAAGTTACCGATTTTGTACTATATGAAAAAAATATTTTTATAACTCCAGGAACTGTTTTTGGAACTCAAGGAGAAGGATATATTCGTTTTTCACTATGTGTGCCTTCAGAAATAATTAAAGAAGCAATTAGTAGGTTTTAAAATGGCAGTTGGCTATTGGCTTCTAGCTGTTGGCTAAAAAGAAAAAAAACGACTTCGTTTTACTTCGCTCAAAATGACACAAAATTTGTCATTTCGATTGAAGAGATAGCGAAAAGATAAATCTAAAAAACAAGTTAACTTTCTAAGAAAGTTTAGTAGATAAAAATGAATGTATTTGCAATTGGTATCGGTTTAATTGGAGGAAGTTTTACTTTAGAAATAAAGCAAAACTATCCGGATGCTGTTGTGTATGGAATTAGCAGAAAAGACGCAACGTTAAACAAAGCTTTAGAGTTAAAGTTAATTGACAAAAAAGCAACGTTAGACGATTTAGAAATTGCAGATATTGTTATTATTTCTATTCCTGTAGATGCAACGGTAAAATTGCTACCCACAGTTTTAGATAAAATTAACGATAACACCTTGGTTTTTGACGCGGGCTCTACAAAAGAATCAATTTGTAAAGCTGTTGAACATCATAAAAGAAGAAGAAATTTTTTAGCCTGCCACCCAATTGCAGGAACAGAAAATTCTGGACCAACAGCTGCTATTTCTGGCTTGTATAAAGGAAAAACAAACATTATTTGCGAAGTTGAAAAAACAACTTTTAAGTTGCAAGAAAAAGCATTAGACCTTTTTAGAGCAATTGGAATGCGTATTAGATATATGGATGCTGTTTCTCATGACAAGCATATTGCGTATGTTTCGCACTTATCTCACATTAGTTCGTTTATGTTGGGTAAAACAGTGTTAGAAAAAGAAAAAAACGAGAAAGATATTTTTGATATGGCTGGATCTGGTTTTGCATCTACAGTGCGTTTGGCAAAAAGTTCGCCAGCAATGTGGGCACCCATTTTTCAGCAAAATAAAGCTAATGTTTTAGAAACATTAGAAGAATACATTAGCAATTTACAGCAGTTCAAAAACGCACTAGCAAATGACGATTTTGATGCAATTTATAGCGAAATGGAGCAAACCAATTATATAAAACAAATTTTAAACGGCATAAAATAAGAAGCCACAACAGTTGTTATTCTAAACCTTTCGTCTTCGATCAAGACAGGCTTAAGCCGAAGAATACCAACACTAATTATTTATTAAAATGAAGAATACAAAAGAATTAAGAACATGGTTGGATGATATGAATTTGCCACATCCACTAGTAATAGCAGGGCCTTGTAGTGCAGAAACCGAAGAGCAGGTTTTAAAAATTGCACACGAATTAAAAGATTCTGATGTAAACTATTATAGAGCAGGAATTTGGAAACCAAGAACTAGACCAGGAAATTTTGAAGGTGTTGGTGCTTTAGGTTTAGGATGGCTTAAAAAAGTAAAAGAAGAAACAGGTATGAAAACCTGTACAGAAGTTGCCAATGCTGCACACTGTAAATTAGCTATTGAAAATGATGTTGATTTACTTTGGATTGGGGCACGTTCTACAGTATCTCCTTTTATTATGCAAGAAATTGCTGATGCTTTAGAAGGTACAGATAAAATTGTGTTGGTAAAAAATCCAGTAAATCCAGATTTAGCTTTATGGTTAGGTGGTATTGAAAGATTATATACTGCTGGTATTAAAAACTTAGGAGCAATACACAGAGGTTTTTCTACTTACGATAAATCGAAATACAGAAACAACCCTAACTGGCAATTGGCAATTGAGTTTCAAAACAAATTCCCAGACTTACCATTAATTTGTGATCCTTCTCATATTACGGGTAACAGAGAAATGATTCAAGATGTTTCTCAAGTTGCTTTAGATTTAAACTTTGATGGTTTAATGATTGAAACTCACTGGGATCCTGAAAATGCTTGGTCTGATGCTGCACAGCAAGTTACTCCTGCAACTTTAAAGCAGATTATGGTAGACTTAAAAATTAAGAAGACCACAGAAACTGCTCCAGAATACAGAGAATCTTTAGAGAATTTAAGAGCTCAAATTAATGTTGTAGATGACCAATTGATTGAGTTATTAGGAAAACGTATGGAGGTTGCTGATAAAATTGGCGCTTTAAAGAAAGAGCAAAATGTTGCTGTTTTACAATCTAGACGTTGGAACGAGATTTTAGGAAACATGGTTTTAGAAGGAAATAGCAAAGGCTTAAGTGAAGAGTTTGTTTTAAAAATGTTTAAAGCTATTCACCAAGAATCTATTA
>CAYPHE010000192.1:4231-5516 GCA_964410075.1 uncultured Polaribacter sp. | reverse complement strand
AATTTTACCACCTTTTGCGTAAGGCTCAATTAAGTCGATTACTTTAATACCTGTATATAAAACTTCAGTAGATACAGATAAATCTTCAAATTTAGGTGCAGCTCTATGTATAGGAAGTCCGTTTTCTCCTTCTTTATCTAAATCTCCTAAACCATCAATAGCTTCTCCTGTTACGTTAAATAAACGACCATAAATATCATTACCTATTGGCATTTGAATTGGGCTTCCAGTAGCTATAACTTCAGCTCCTCTTTGCAGTCCATCGGTAGCATCCATAGAAATCGTTCTAACTGTATCTTCACCAATGTGCTGTTGTACTTCAAGAACTAAAACTGAACCATCAGTTCTTTTTATTTCTAAAGAATCGTAAATTTTAGGTAATTCACTATTTTCAGTATTAAACTCAACGTCAATTACTGGTCCAATGATTTGAGAAACTTTACCTGTTGTTGTAGACATTATATATCTAATTAAGTTAGTATTAATAATTTAAAAAGGAAATCTTTTTCCGCCTGCAAAGGTAATTTTTTGATTGTAATAAAAAAAGTTTTGTTAAGAAAAGATAGTATAAAAAAAACCTAGTCGTTAGACTAGGTTTTTTAATTTATAAAAGAATTAAATCTTAGTTTGTAGATCTAATGTCTGTTCTTCTATTTTTAGATCTTCCTTCTCTTGTTTCGTTTGTAGCAACTGGTTTAGTATCTGAATTACCAATAGTAGACAATCTATCTGCACTAACTCCTTTTTTAACTAAGTAGTTTTTGATAACTTCAGCTCTATCAACAGATAATCTTTCGTTTAATTTATCTGGTCCAGTTGTATCTGTATTACCTTCTAATGTAAAGGTTGCTTGAGGATTGTTATTCATTATCTCAGCGATAACGTCTAAATGTTCAGTGTGCTTAGATTTAATTTCAGATCTTCCAATACTAAATAAAACCATTCTAGATTTTTCTAAGATTTTAAATGCATCTTCTGGAGAAATCATTCCCTCAGGACAGCCGTTGTTAGAAGAGATACCAGCAGTATTTGGACACTTGTCATCTTTATCAGCAACACCGTCACCATCTGAATCTGGTAATGGACAACCATTGTTAGAAGCAGGACCGCTTTCAGTAGGACATTTGTCATCTTTATCTACAACACCGTCACCATCTGAATCTGGGCAACCTTTATTTGCTTTTGTTCCTTTTGCTTCTGGACACATATCGTCTTTATCAGCAACACCATCTCCATCAGTATCAGGGCATCCATTTAATAAAGCAGAACCAGCAACCTCAGGACA
>CAYPHE010000192.1:0-4131 GCA_964410075.1 uncultured Polaribacter sp. | reverse complement strand
TTTAAATTGTTTCATATTAAATTTTTAAATTAAAAGTTCGTTATTTAGTAAGCAAAAGTAAGTTGTTGACTTTTATCTACAAAGACAAATCTATAAAAAAAAAGCAACTTAACAAGTTTTTATGAGGTAACTAGTCAATTTCTAGAATTTAAACCTCTTTAATAATCAATTGTTTATTAAGGTAAATTAAGAATGTTTTATAAATTTTCACCTTATTATTTTTTAACATGTTCTTGTAATCTAATAATTGTTTTTCATGAGACTTTATAGCAGACCCTGTCTTGTAGTCTATTATTATTGCTTCTTGGTTAGAATTAAAAATCAATTTATCTGGAATAAATATACTTTTATTAAATAAGTGTTCTCTTTCATTGTAAGAAATGTATTTGTTAGAATAATAGTCTCTTAAAAGAGGGTGGTTAATTATATTTGATATTTCTTCTTTTATTTTATCTTTAATTGTATTAGAAATTTTTCCAGCAACTAAATAAGAATCCAAGACAGAAGGTATATCTTCTTTAATATTAATTTTAGCTAAGACTTCATGTAATAAATTACCATAATCAATAGCTTTTTCTTGCTTTGTATTCCATAATAAGGAAGAGCTAGCCAATAAGATTGTATTTTTATTATCTTTTAATGATGTTGTAAATTGATGTTGAGTTTTAAATTGAGAATTATCTTTTTGTTTTTTACTCAATCTCTCATCAGTTCCGAATGTATAATTTAGATTTTCATCATCCCAAATATTCTTTTCTTTTAAATAATTGTAAAAAATACTAGAATAGAATCCTTCTTTAAACTCATTTTTAGCAGTTACTTTTTTTTCTGAAATAATATGTAATTGTTCAATAGGTCTTGTTAAGGCAACATATAATAAATTTAAGTTGTCTAATTCTAGCTGTTCTTTTTGGGTATTGTAAATGGTACTTGAGTTGTTGTTAAGTGTTTCAAAACTTTTATTTTTATTAAATAGAAAATTTTGAAAACCATCAAATCTTTCTGGTAAGCTGTTTAACCAAGCTTTTGGGTTGTTTTCTCTATAAATATCTACATCGCAAGGAAAAATTACAACAGGAAACTCTAAACCTTTAGATTTATGTATTGTCATGATCTGAACTGCATTTGAATTTTCTGATGCTGTAATGCTTAACTTTTCTTTTTTTGTTTCCCAAAAATCAAGAAACTCTGTAATACTGCTAGTTTTTAATTGTTGTTCTAAAACAATGTCTAAAAAAAACTGAATATATGCATCGGAAGAGTCTACCAAATGAAAAGAGCTGATAATTTCTTCAATCTTATCATAAAGTGGTAAATGATGAAATTCATCAATATTAAAATTAATGGTGTAGTTTTTTAAATAACTAAATAAATCGCCAATCTTTTTAGCAATTAAAACACTCAAAAATTCATGTTTATGTGCAACTATTTTTTTGTGTTCGTATAAAAAAGTTAATACATCAAACTTAGCTTCATCGTTATTAGGATTATCAATAAATTGTAAAAGACTAATTATAAAGTTAACTTTTGCGTTGTTTTGCAATAATAAGGTTTCTGAAGAAACAATATTAATATGATGATTGGTTAAATAATCTGCAATAGTTATACCGTCTTTTTTAGTTCTTGTTAGAATACAAATTTCACTTAAAGAAAAATTTTCTTGCAAAGAATTTATCTTTTCTAAAACAGCCACCGCGTATTTTAAATCATCATTTTCTTTATCTTCTTTTTTCTCTAAAAAACGAATAGTAACAAAACCGCCTTTTTTTGAATTTTCCTGTTGATTATTGCCAGATAAGAATAATTCTTTGTAAATATTGTTCTGAAGATATTTAGCACTGTGTGTAAAAAAAGAATTTGTAAAATCAATAATTTCAGAATAACTCCTGTAATTGGTTTCTAATTGTTTTACTTCTTTTAAAATTGGAAATGAATTACGATTATCGTCTACATTTCCTAAATTAATAAATTGTTCAGCTTTTCCTCCACGCCATCTATAAATTGCTTGTTTTCCATCACCAACCAAAAGCAAACTACTTTTTTCTTGAGCCAATGCATTATCTATTAACGGAATTAAATTTTGCCATTGTAAAGAAGAAGTATCTTGCATTTCATCTATAAAATAATGCATAAAACGCTGACCGATTCTTTCGTAAATAAAAGGAGCAGGTTGGTTTTTAATATTGTTAGATATCAATTGATTGAATTCTGCATTCAACCGAATATTATTGTCTTTTTTTAATTGTTCAAGTTCGTTGTTAATTTTATTTAAAACCGCAAGCGGAATAATGCTCTGCAAAGCTAGTTTGTTAAATAGAAAATCTTTGTAAAAAACTTTTACTTTTTCGTACAGAGCTATAATTTCTGTAATTATACGATCTATGCTTGCAGCAATGTCATCAGAAACTGTTTTTGTATAAAATTGATTGTTCTCAAATGCTTTTTCAATAGTTAACCCTCTCTTTAAAAAATCGAAGTCTGTTCCTTTGGTGTAAACATCATTAAAAAATTTAGGAATCACTCCCCTGTAAAAATCTTTTTGAGAAAGATTATTGTTGTCAATCAATGATAAAAATTCTTCTCCAATTGCTTTTATTTCTTTTTCTATTTCTTTTTGATGTATAAATAACTTGCTTTTAAGGCTTGTAAAATCATCAATATTTTTAGTCGCAAGTAATTTAAATTGTGCGTTGTCATCTTCATTTAAAAGAATTTTAGCAAACTCATTCAAATCATTGGAAATGTCCCAAGATTTATCATCGTTAGTTTTTTCTAAGGAGTAATCTATTAGAATTTTAGTTAGTTTTTCATCTGTACCAATTTTAGAAATTAAAACAGCCACAGCTTCATTTAGTAAAGAAACAGCATCCATTTCTACTTCAAAATTGAGAGATAAACCCAAATCAAAAGCAAAACTTCTTATAATTTTATACGTAAAACTATCTATGGTGGTAATTGAAAAAGCCGTGTAATTTTGAAGAATAGCATCTAAAATTCGTTTGCTTTTTTCGGTAATAATAGTCTTGTCTAATTGAGTTTCTTCTAAAATTGTCTTTAATAAATCGTTGGTTTTTCCACTTGAAAAATCTTCTAAATTTTGCAAAACCCTTTGCTTCATTTCGCCAGCAGCTTTGTTTGTAAAGGTTATAGCTAAAATCTTTTGAAAAGTAAAAATATCATCAGCAATTAGTAAAACTTTCAAATACTCTTTTACAAGCGTAAAGGTTTTTCCACTTCCTGCAGAAGCATTGTATACTTGAAAAGTAGATGGTTGTTGCATAAATGAAATTTAAAGCGCTCGTTGTACGAATTTACACAATAAAAATGCTTTTGAGATGTATTTTTTTTGGGCGTAACCTTACAGGTCGCGCTTTCCATTATATCTTTTTTTAAATCCCGAAAAGCATTCGGGAATAAAAAAAAGGATGCCATTGCAATCGCTTACGCAACTAGTTTATGAGCATAAAGCATTATTTGCTATTTCTAGCAAGTCAATTAAAGACAGTTCAGCGGTTCACTGAATTTTTCAATCAATTTTAATAGTATTTAAAAAAGAATTTCTTGTTTTAGAAAACAGTTCTTTTTCTATCCTAGACCAACATCTAAAGACATCATTACAATAAAACCACCAATAAAACCAAGCGTAGCAACATCGGTATATTTGTCTCTTTGTGTTTCAGGAATCACTTCTTCAACCACAACAAAAATCATTGCACCAGCAGCAAAAGCCAAAGCGTAAGGTAAAATTGGAGTAAAAAAAGAAACGGCTAAAGCACCTAAAACTGCTGCAACTGGTTCTACAATAGCAGAAAGTTGCCCATACCAAAAACTCTTTAAACGACTTACACCTTGTCTTCGTAAAGGCATAGCAACAGCAAAGCCTTCAGGAAAATTCTGAATTCCAATACCAATTGCCAAAGAAATTGCGGCAATAATCATTTCTGTTTGTTCTGCACCAACTAAAGTAGAAGCAGCACCAAATAAAACACCAACTGCCAAACCTTCTGGAATGTTGTGTAATGTAATTGCTAAAACCAATAATGTAGTTCTATGCCAATTGGTTTTTACACCTTCGCTTTCTGTTTCTTTAAAATTAATATGTAAATGAGGTAGCCATTTGTCCATACCAAA
>CAYPHE010000191.1:0-5552 GCA_964410075.1 uncultured Polaribacter sp. | reverse complement strand
ATCGATAAAACATTTGCTAACGAATTGAATTTATTGGTGTTTAATTTTTAAAATTTGTTTGATTATCTAACTTTGATAAATTATTTTTTTAAGAAGCAAACGAATTTATGCTAGCTTATATTTTAGACATAGAATACAATTCCACGCTATCACATGTGTGTTCTTCTCATATCCGAGCCATCGGGTTTCTTCTTTAGAAACTTCTTTATCTCCATTGTAGTATTTCTCACTCATATTCTAAATATAACATAATTTTCAGTTTTTATCCCCAAAAGTAAATTTTCAAATGCGTTTCCAAATATTTCTGACTTCGAGTAAAACAAATTGTTCTTCTGGATAATCGTTTTATGTGAGTTCTTAAATTTAAATTCATTCGTTCTATTCTATTTGTACAATATCGAAATCGTTTATGAATTTCTTTTGGAATTAAACTTGGATACATATTTAATCCATCTGTATAAATTCTACTTGGTTGAAGTAGCAATACTTTATTTATAACCAACCTTAAATTTTCTGTATTTCTACTACCAATTATAAAACCAATCACGTCTTTAGTTTTCTGTTCAATTGCATAGATTAACCAATTTTGTTTTTTATCATTGGCTATTTTTATAAACATTTCATCTACTTCAAACTTGTACCCAAACTTATTAAAGTAAGGGATCTTAATTTGTTTACTAATCTTTAGCATCCTTGGTAAGACTGTATCTTTAGATATTTTCAATACTCTTGAAATTCCTCGAACACTACAACTCTCTTTTAATAAACTAACTATTAATTCATTTATATCAGATTTGTAAGCTCGATAATTATATTCTGATTGGAAATAACGCTGACAATTTTTACAATAGAACCGCTGTTTATTATCTCGTAAACCCTTTTTTATATAATTCTTTGAATTACATTTTTTACATTTCATAGTACTTACTTTTTCAAGTGCCAATTTAGGACATTAAGCAATAAAAAACCTAGTTTTTATAACCTCTAACGAATTTTTAATATTTCAAAGAACCTGAATAAGCCTCAATCAAGAGGCTTATTTATTTGTAATTTACTGATTATCAGTGTTTTTTTTTAAATCTTTTTTCAAAAACACCAGTTTAGGACACTACCATGATGGAGGGCTTTTTTGTCGCGTTTTTTGATGGCGAATGCACAGTGCTAATTTGATACACTACTATTACCCTTGTAAGGTTTTAAAACATAAAAATCAATATTTTTGTCCTCTTTAGAAATTTTAAATTTAGAATTTTTATAATTTATTTCTCTAATACCTCCATTGCCCAATAATTGAGGGATTTGAATCTGAAAATCTTTACACTTTTGAATTCTTTTCTTTACTAATTTTCCATTCTTAACAAATAAATACATAAATGTATCATCGGGCACATATTCACAACCGCAATCGATATTTAAATATTTATTTATATAATTCTTATCAATATATCCATCCACTATATAGAGAGTATCCCATTCAAAATCAAAAACTTTTTTCAAATCAATAGTTGGTTCTCCCTTACTTTTTTTTTCATATGATTGAATAATTAATGACTTAACTTTTCCACAATTAGTACACGAACTAATAGTAGACATAAGTAAATACATACCTAAAATTAAAGAAATCTGATTAATCTTAATTTTTCTTTTTTCCTTGCTCATCTAAATTATTTAACGATTCTAGTGCATGTTTATATTGATTTTTATCAATCTTAGTTCTCTCAATTTTAATAATATCACCTGTTTTCTCATCAGTTTTAACAGTCCAAAGTCCGTTATCTTTAAATTCTTTAAGTACAGCCTTTGCCAACTCGAGTGGATTTTTAATATCTAAATCTTCTGCTAAAGTAATACCTATTTCATTATTTAATAAATCTACAATAGTATCTGCCTCAGACATATTATTTCTAAGCTTTTTATCAAAGTCTATACTGACTTCATCTTTTGGCTTTATACCTTCATGAACATTGGTGGCATCTTTAGCAGTTTCGGAGTCAAAAGTTGCTGCTACTAAAGCAGAGCCTAAAGTATGACGAAAAGCATTATCTTGTTTCCCATCTCCTCTTGTAAATCCAGCACCATTATTAACTGCAGATTGCATTCTCCATGCAGTTGATGAAAGCGAAAATGACTCACCATGAATCATACCTGCAGTATGATGTCCATATTTATTTACAAAAGCATAACCTGCTAAATTCTCTTGAGTTTTAGTTCTACCACCTGTTCTTTCTCGACCATTTACTTGATACCTCTGTAAACCCCATAAATCAATACTTCCTACGGGTTCGTTTTCTGCATAATTGTAGGTTGAAACGTGAGGAAATTTATCTGAAGCAGGGTCAATACTTGGAAACCTACCTATTGCTGGGTCGTATACCCTAAATCCATAATGATACCAATTTAAACCTAAATCTTCATCAATTTCTTTCCCATTATACCCAAACTTTTGCGCAACACTATTTCCATTAGAACTCACAACATTATTGTAACCCTTGTGTTTTAAGCCAAATGGATAGTAGTTTATGCGTTTTTTTTAACAATAGCCCATTTTTAAGCGGTTATTTCTCCAAAATTTTTACAAAAAAGAACGTCCTTAACTTCATTAATCTACCTTTGTAAATATAAAAAATATGCTGGAGTATTCCCAAGCTATGTTAACATAATTGGGCATTATATACACATTCATTTAGTTTCTGGTCTATAATACAATTATGTAAAATAGCCCACTTCTGCCAACGCACTTGGTATTTTTTAATGCTTTGCTATCGCAAACGTTGTGAAGAAGTACACATTTTAAAAGTCGTCGATTTTCCTCGCTTTTTCCAGCCTCTAAATCGTCAACTTTTAAAACGTTATGAAATTTCTTTATTTGGTGGTTTTCCACTTTTCTTATAATCCTTAAAAAACTCCATTACTTTGCTGATAGGGAGGACTTGCAATAATGATTTCAATTCTTTATTTACTGCTCTCATTTTCTTAATTGGAAGTATACAATAAACCACCAGAACCGCTAAAAAGGTCATACACAAAGTTTCTACTATTCCCATATTTTCTATTGTTTTACAAGTTTTATTTTTCGTTTAATTATTATCATATCATAGACTTGAACAAAAGTCAAGTCTTTTTACTTCAAAAAAAAGGACATCGTTTTAATCCCTTTGTTTGCAAGGTATTCCTTATCTCCATTTTAAAATAGGACAGAAAAAAATCCAATAAAAAAAGCCCCAACTCTTTCGAGCTGAAGCTTGTTCTGCTAATTTACAAGTTCGGTTTTACATATGCAAAAACATTAATTTTTTTGTTATGTCACTACCACACTTCAATAAGTTAACGTTTTATTTTTAGTAGAAAAAGAGGTGGCTGATGCTTGGATTTTCTACTAAAAATAAAATGACTTGTTTTTCATACAGTTGATAAATTTGACGATTAAAAACTTCAAGTTATTTAACTTGTAGAGTAAATATTCATACAAGTTAAATACTGAATAGTAATTGTAAAGTTCTACTAATGTTGGAACTACACTGATTGGTAGTAAGTAGTTTATCAGGATTGCTGATAATAATAAAGTTACTCGTATCATAAATAAGTTTTTAGATTATTTATTCACGAGGGCTTCAACCTTTTAAAAACCTTTGTTTATTAGATTCTATTTTTACGATTATTAGCTAAAGCATTGTAAACATTGATTTTTTTAGTTGTTTTTAATTTCATTTTTTATTGTGTTTGCACGAGTTGTGCAAAAAAACGAGCAAAGAAGTAAGGCAAGTTTTTTCGCTTGACGTCTTTTTGTGAAGCTTTTTTTGTGCAAATTCGGAGCGTTGGCTTACGTAGTAAAAATTAAAGCATTCGTAGTGCGTGGGCAAAGTCGGCAATTTTACATAACGCAATTTATAACTACAAAAGGTAATCATTTTCTTATTTAGTTGACTGCCTTTTGTATTATAAAGCTCGTGCGTTATGTAACTTTGCTTGGGGTAAGTTTTTATGTAATAGCTTTTTGCAGGGAACAGCTCTTTGGAGTTGTGAAGAATGAGCAACTTACAATGTGCTGTTTTGAGCGTTGGCTCATAAAAACTTACATCAGCGTTGGCAAGCGTGGGCAATTAATTTCTTTTTCTTCTTTTTTCTGGGTTCATCAAAGTCGTAAAGAAGTCTGTTACATATACCTTGTGAGTTTTCTCATCTATGAAGTAAATAATTTTAACCGTTTTTCTTTTGGTTATGTGATACAATAAATACCTAAATTCTTTTCTGAACTTTGCTAAATCTTCTTCTAAACTTCCTCTGTGAGGATTAACATCCAAAGACATTGCAAGTGCTATAATTTCATCAGATTTTTTATTGGCACTTTCAACATTATGATGTTCGTAAATATGTGCTAATAATTTCCAATAATATTGTTCTGCTTTTTCAGTGATTTTTACTACATAGCTTGTTGCTTCTTCCAATTCTCTACGTCTTTTTTAAATTCTAAAATTGGTCTTGTCTGACCTTTTTCTATATCTTCTAAAGATGCTTCTGCTCTTTGTTGTATTTCTGCTATATCAACTGAATAAAACGTACTCTCTTCTTCTTCAAAGACCTGTTTTAGCTTCGCTAACAAACTTTCTTTTCTCGTTTGTAGTAAAAGTTGCATCAACTCTAATTTTGTGGTTTCTATATTCATAATAACGTATTTTATCATAACAAAGATAATTTAATGTTTTTATTGTTTCTAAACTGTGTTAGTTAATTGGATGGAAGTTGTTAACGACTTCGTGTAGACTCTCTAAATCGTCTTGTAAATAACGTTCTGTGGAACTTATATATCTATGACCTGCTAATACTTGAACTTGTCTTAAATTATATTTTTTTAACCAGTTTGTTATTACTGAAGCTCGTATTTGATGAATATTGTTAACTTTTTGATTGTAACTCTTTAACTTCTTCATAATTGCTAAAACTGTGTTTCCTAATCTTGCATTATTTGGGATAAAAATTCTATTGGTTTCTAAAGATTTTCTTGTGATTATTTCCTCTCTAATTTCTTTGATATATTCTAAAAATTCTATCACTTGCCACGATTTTAATTCCAATGTTCTTGAGTTACTTCTTGCCCCACTTTTTATATAAATTTTCCCTTTGTATAACTGTAAATCTTCCAATTCTAATTTTATAAGTTCACTTGTATTTAAACCTTGATAAACTAATAAACCAACTATGATTTTATTTCTTTTTGCTGTTAATTTATGATAGCTGTCTTTGATGTTTTCAGTCTCATAACTGTAATATAAATCTTCTAATTCGTCTGCTTCTAATAAGTTATAATTAATGGTTCTTTTTACACCTTTAATATTTATATTTTCTATTGGATTGTCTATTCTATAATTTTCTGACTGTAAGTATTTAAAGTATACTTTTAGTGTTCCAATTTTATGTTTTATCGTCTTTTTAGTTGTTCCTTTTCGCTGTAAATATTTGATGTATTTTAAAAACGTTTTGTAATCTATTAGATCTGGATTTGTATGATTTCTCTTGCACCATTTTATAAAGATTTCTGCTCCTTTTGTATAGCT
>CAYPHE010000190.1:1681-5562 GCA_964410075.1 uncultured Polaribacter sp. | reverse complement strand
ATACATAACCATTTACTACATCTATACAATCTCCATGAGGTGTAATACGTGGTGAAAATTGATAGGCTACACCCCTTTCTCCATCAAAATACAATCCATTGTTAGCAACTATCGTAGATTCATCTAGGTTAGTAACTAGTTGTTTTTGAGCTTCAACAAAAGAGCAAAACAACAATGATATACATAACCCTAAGTAGTATTTTTTCATTTTTCTTATTTTCTTATTTTCTTATATATACGTCTTTACTCTTATACATAACTTACAAAAAAGGCCAGTAAAAACAATGTTTATACTGGCCTTTTCGTATCGTTAACTTTTAAAAAGAATTTATCTTTAATTGAATAGTATGTTTTCCTGGTGCTAAACGAATAGAAGTAAATGCAGATGGTACTTTTTGACCATTGTGTAGCAAATCTTTACCATCTAAACCATTTAAAGAAAATTCTGCAACCATATTTCCTGGAATTTCAATTTCATACGTCTGTAATCTTCTACCATTGTATGTATACTTTCCTTTAATAGTTCCTCTAACCGTTGGCACTTCTATTGAGCTTGTTTTTAATTTACTCATTTGAGGTTTAATTGTTGCAATACCATACCCTGGTGTTTTAGGTTTAATACCCCATAAACCTCTAGGAATTACGTTTGCTGGCACAGCTCCCCAAGCATGATTCCAATCTAAATTATTTTTATACTTGTTGTCCCAAGCCTCTAAAGTAATTGTAGAACCAATTTTAATCATATTATACCAACTTCTGTCCGAAGTGTCTGTTAATAAATCTAACGCATAATCTGCTTCACCTGCATTGTATAAACCGTCCATTAAAAATTGTGCTCCGTAAACACTACATGCCAATCCTCTAGATTTTACATAGTTTACTACAGATTCATAATGTTCTTCTGGCACTAAACCAAAAGCCAAAGGCATCATATTAGCATGTAAAGATGCATGGTCTGTTCCAATTCCATCTACATAAACACCACGATCTTTATCAAACATTTGTTCATTTACTGCTTTTTTAGCTTTGGCTGCTCGTAATTCAAAATCTAACACTTCCTGTGTTTTTCCAAGGATTTTAGCAAACTCAGCCATAATTTTCATATTCTCATAAAAGAAAGAATTAATTACAGTACTGTATGGTTTAAATACAAACCCGTCGCGTTCTCCTTTGGTTTTACTTCTATTAAAATTAGCTCCAGGCCAATCTACAATATCCGTTAATGGTTTTTTGTATCCTTCAGGAAAACCTAATTTTTTCATAAAGGCTGCATCTACCTTAGTAGAAGTAATTAGCCCATCTTCGTTAGATAATTCGTATAAAGATTTATGCTTTAATGGCTCATAATAACGCTCTACTAATTCTGTATTACCTGTATACATGTAATCTGCATAAATTAATAAAGGCACGTGTTGTTGCCATTCTGTTGGCCACGTTGGATGTTGCATAAAGTACTCTATAGTTCTTCTTGCCATAGCAAATTCTCTATCAGTTGTGTAGTGGCTTAACTGATTTAAATACGCATCTGCTTCGTAAGGAATACGTTCTCTATCTCCATCTACATACAACCCATTAAACGTGGTTGCTTTAATAGAATATTTACATAAATCCCAAACTTGGTCTAAAATTTTATTGTTACTCTTAAAGCTACTTGCTTCTTCATCCCAATACGTATGGTAGGCAAGTTGTGTAAAGTTTTCTGCATTAAGTTCTCCTTCAAATCCTTCTATTTCTGCATATCTAAATGGTACTAAAGGAGGAAATCCGTCTGGTAAAGGAATGGCTTTATTAGGTCTTGTATTACGCTCATCTGTTTGTACCTTAATTTGATATTCTGTTTGACCTGGTTTTACATCAACCTTTAATTCTTGATAACGAATATTACTAAATTTTGGTGGAGTTCTGTTTACATTACCCTTATCGTCAACCATTTCTCCAACTCTTACAGTTACCGTATGAGGCGTTTTTGCATTGTATGTAAAATTCATAGTAGCAAAAGCTGCTTTTCCAAAATCTATAAAATAGAAATCACCTCTTTTTTCAAACTTTTTAGGTTTTATTTTTGTGGTAACAAATTTATTTTCTGTTGAAATGATATAACTATCGCTCTTACCAGTAGTAAACTTTTGAGCCTCAGAATAGTCTACTAATCTATTTTCTTCATCCCAAATTCTAACCTTCCAAAAATACGTTTTACCAACTTCTAAAGGCTTTCCTTTGTATTCTACATCAGTTGATTGTAATGATGCAACTCTACGGCTATCCCAAACATCTCCATTATTAGCATCTAGTGTCTTTTTGTTAGAAGCCACTAATATTTGGTATGCTCCTTGGAATTTAGCTCCTAAAGGAACTGTCCAACCAAACTCTGGTTTTAAATCAAAAATTTTAACGTCTGTTCCTGGCTCTCTAATTAATTCTACTGTTAAATCTGTAGGTGCAGCTCTATACTCGTTGCTATTTTTCTGAATTAATTCTTCTGTTTTAGCTCTTAAATTTGCTAAAACTTCTTTGTATTTTCTTTTACCAACAAGATTTTTAATTTCTTGAGGATCTTTTTCTAAATTATACAATTCTTCAATTGTCTTATCGTTAACGTATCTAAAATATTTCCATTTTTTAGTACGAACTCCTTCACTTGGTGGAATATTTTTAAAATCCCAAATATGTTCTATTAAAATAGTATCTCTTTCGATAGATTTTTTCTCTTGTTTTACTATAGGCATCAAACTTTTACCTTGCCAAGTTTTAGGTGCCTCTATACCTGCCAAATCAACAATAGTTTGAGGTACATCTATATTCAACACCATATCATCTATATCTTGATGTTGCTCTACTCTTGGATCAAAAACAATTAGCGGAACTCTTATTGAATTATCGTACATTAACCATTTTCCTGCGAACTGACGTTCTCCTAAAAAGTATCCATTATCACCCATTACAATGATAACTGTATTTTTATCTTGACCTTTTTCTTTTAGTTTTTGACGGATTTTTTTGATTTCTAAATCAACACCAGAAATCATTCTGTAATATCCTTTTAAACTATGTTGGTATTTTTCTGGAGTATCGTATCTCCAAGTCCAACGCAATCTGTTAAAACCATCTCTAACAATTTTTGGTTGTGCTAAAAAGTATTTATCATCACCTAATTCAGGTTCTGGAATTGTAGTGTCTTCTAACATAGCATCCAATGGTTCTTGCCAGAAATATTGCTTTGGAGCTTTATCATGAGCATGAGGCGCACTAAAACTTAATGATAAACAAAAAGGCTTATTTCCACTGGCATTTTTATCTATAAAATCTAGTGCTTTTTGACCTGTATATCTTGTTAAATGAACCGTATCCTTATCAATTGTTTTGTAATAGTACCCTCTTCTATCTTTGTACTGGTTATTTCTATCATAAGATTCGTACTCATCAAATTGTTTGTCTAAGTGATTGTATCTTGTACCATATTTTCCAAAAAAACCAGTATAATATCCGTTATCTTTTAACAATCTTGGATAAGAATTGTCCATATACTCATCTCTTACATTACCTGTTTGAAAGTTAAAGTTATGAGATCTTTCGTACAATCCTGTTAAAATACTAGTTCTACTAGCTGCACAAATTGGAGTAGTAACAATAGCCGAATTGAAATAAGTTCCATTTTTTGCTAAATCGTCCATTTCTGGAGTTTGTACAAATTTATTTCCTACATAACCAATAGCGTCAAAACGTTGGTCGTCTGTTAGTATAAAAATAATATTCGGTTTTTCTGAATCTACTTTTTGTTGCGCGTTTACCGAAAGCAAACCATTAAAAACACAAAGTAGTGCTAGTAAAAAACTATTTTTAAACATATCTTGTTTTGTTAAAGTATTATTTATTTTGAGTTT
>CAYPHE010000190.1:0-1581 GCA_964410075.1 uncultured Polaribacter sp. | reverse complement strand
GTATAATTTTGAAAAGGATAAATCATACCATTATATAAAAATGATGGTTTTTTCTGCTTATTCTCTTCTTTCGGCAGTTTATCAAAAAAATGGATGTTTTTGTACTTTAGCAAATCTTTTTTAGGAATCCAACTTTCTATTCTTGTTCCTCCCCACGAAGCTTCAATAATTCCTATAGGTATGTTTAATTTTTGATATAATTCCATTGCAAAAATAAACCCAATAGCACTAAATTTTTTCGCTGAAGATTCATTAGACTCTTGCCATACTGCATTTACAGTATTACTTGGCAAAACACTTGCTGTTCTGGGTGTATTAAATAATCTAATATTTTTATTATTAGAAATGTCTAAGTATTTTTTTGCATTTAGCACCTTAGACTTTCTTAAACCGCTTAAAGCCATTTCCATATTAGATTGACCGGAGCAAAACCAAACTTCTCCTATTAAAACATTTTTTAATGTAATGGAAGTAGTTCCTTTAATTGAAATAGTTTCAGGAGTAAAAGATGCTTTTTTAGTTTTAATTACTGTTTTCCAATCTCCTTTTGAATTTGTGGTAACTTTTTTATTTTGCCCCCAACTTGTAGAAATGATAACTTCTGAGTTAGGAATATCGGTACCCCAAATGCTTACATTCTCTTTTTGTTGCAAAACCATATTGTCTCCAAAAAAAGCAGGCAATTTAATTTGAGATTGAAGTGAAAATGCAATTAAAAACAGAATCAAAAAACATTTATTTCTCCATTTCATAATATTAGTAAGTAATGTTATTATTCCACTTTACTATTTTATTATTATACATAGCATCTAATGCCATTTGAACACAAACTGCTGTTTTTGCTCCAGAAGTAATATTAGATAATGGCACATTATTATTTATAATTGCCTCTCTAAAATCTACTAAAGCCTGTTTGCTAGGATCTAAATGTTCTAAATTTATATTATATCCTTTATCATTATCCCATTGTGCTGTTGCTCCACTTACTCCATCTACCTCTCCCATAATTTTATTTTTTTTCCCTTCGGGATAAAACCATGCGTGTTTAGTATCAATAATTATTGTGCCTTTATCTCCTATAACTTTTATTTGGTAACCGTCTTTAGCGTTACCCGTTAAACAAGAAAATTTAGCTTTTATTCCACTAGCATAAGAGTAGGTTAAATGTACATTGTCGTAAGTTTCTCTACCATCTTTCCAGTAATCTACACCCCCAACACCAATTACTTGTTCTGGAGTTTCGTTTAAAACCCAATTTACAAAATCGATTTGATGAGAACATAATTCTGCTGTTAAACCTCCAGAAAATTCTCTATACATTCTCCAATTAATTGCTTTTTCTAGATTTGGTTTTGGCACTTTTCTTCTCCAATTTCCATGCCTATTCCATTGGCAATCAAAAGCAATAATGTTACCTACTTTTCCTTGACGAATTAAATCTACAACATGAGTATATAATCTTGAGCTATGGTACTGATGCCCGGTTTGAAAAACAGTGTTAGAAACTTTGGTTTTATTTATTAACTGTTGAATACCATCATATCCTTTAGTTAATGTTTTTTCACAATACACATGTTTTCC
>CAYPHE010000189.1:0-5575 GCA_964410075.1 uncultured Polaribacter sp. | reverse complement strand
AACGGAAGCCGTGGAGACCGTGGTTGGGGTTGGGCTTCTCCATCAAGTGATTTAGAAAATGCATTTTTAAGTGAAGGAGATAATATTAGATTAAGATCTACGATTATAAAACATGGAGAGCCAGTTTTTGGAGATCCTGCGGTAACTTCTTTTGACGGAGAGCCTTCTGAAAACAAATCGGGTCGTACAAATAGAAAATATTATATACCTACAGATCAAAGACCAGATCCATATCAGAGAGGTCAATTGCCATTACATTATATTCATTTAAGACTGGCAGATGTTATTTTAATTCATGCAGAAGCTGCATATTTTAATGGAGATGAAGCATCGGCTATAAGCTCTTTACAGTTGGTTAGAGATAGAGTTCAATTAGCTACAAATACGTCACTTACTGGAGATGCATTAAGAGATGCAATTTGGAAAGAAAGACGTTTAGAGTTGGCTTTAGAGCAACACAGACTTTATGATATTAGAAGACAAAAAATAAATGGTGTGCCTAGGATAGCATTAATATTAGGTCCAAATGGTTCTTTTGTAAAGTATAATACAGAAGTAAGTACAGATCCTTTTGAAACTACAAATTTATTAGAACCACAAAATAGTGGAACCTTGTTTGATCCAAATATTCATTTACTATGGCCAGTTCCACCTGAAGAAATTCAATTATCAAGAGGTAAGATTGTTCAAAATCCTGGATACTAAATTCTTAGTTGTCGTCAACTAATAAAGAAAAGATAAGATATGTTTTATAGATGTTTTAAGTGTTTTTTATGTTGTGTAATTGTTTTTGGGTTTTTTAGCTGTAGTTCAGATAGTGCTACAGATCCTAACGATCCAAAGTTTGATACTCCAGAAGAAGGTATAACGCTTAACATTAATAATACATTTCAAGTAATAAATCATTTTGGAGCTTCAGGAGGTTTTCAAGACCAATGGGTAGGAAAATGGCCTGAAGCATCAAAAGAGCCTGTAGCAAAATTGCTTTTTAGTAACGAAACCGATGCTCAAGGAAATCCTTTAGGTATCGGCCTTTCGCTTTGGCGAACTGTAATTGGTGATGGAGCTGCAGATCAGTCAAATAGTGGTTTTAGATCCTCTTCTTGGTTTAGAGAAACGGAGTGCTTCTTAGATGAAACTGGCAATTATGATTGGACAAAACAAGCTGGAGAACGTTGGTTTTTAAATAAAGCAAGAGAATACGGAGTCTCTAAATTTACTGCTTGGGCAACAACTCCTCCGTATTTTATGACAAAAAATGGTTATACTTTTAGTACTGGTGATGTGAGTGGTTTCAATTGTTCTGTATCAAATTACACAGCTTATTCTAAGTTTTTAGCAGATGTTATAAAGCATTATGAAGATGATGGTTTTAATTTTGAAACTGTATGCGCTTTTAATGAAACTCAATATGAATGGAACGCAGAAGTAGGTAATTCTTCACAATCTGGTACAAAGGCATTTAATTCTGAAGTAGCAGCTGTAACAAGAATTATGGACGAAGAATTTACGAAACAAAGTATTCAGGCGAAAATTATGATTCCTGAAGCTGCACAATTGAAATACCTATTTGAGGGTTCTCAAAACACGACAAATCAGGTTAGTGATTTTTTCAATCCTTCTAGTGCTAATTATATTGGTAATTTATCAAATCTATCAAAGAATATTGCAGGCCATAGTTATTTTAGTAATGGAACTACAACGGAGTCGCTTAGACAACGCAAATCCTTGCGTACTACATTAGCAGGTTTTGGGTTGAATTATTGGCAAACTGAATATAGTTTACTAGGAGCTACTTATCAACAGGGGCAAGATCCTTCAGTTTTAAACGAGATAGATTATGCACTTTGGTTAAGTCGAATTATTCATACAGATTTGGTTTTTGGCAATGCTACTGGATGGAGTTTTTGGACAGCATTAAATCAGTCTACGTTTGGGGATCATCCATTTCGTTTCAACCTAATATTATATCAACCTAATTCAAATTCACCATCGCATACAGATGGTACATATGAAGCGAATAAGCTTCTTTGGGCGCTGGGTAATTATAGTCGATTTGTAAAACCTGATATGGTTCGTTTTGAAGTAATTGATCCTGATTATAATGATGAAACTTCTGTTGAAAACTTTATGATTTCAGGATATAAAAATACAAATACTAATGAAATCGTACTGGTTTGTGTGAATAATACAGATGCAAATAGAGAAATTTCCTTTGAAAATTATGGAGTAGATTTTGAAGTTGTTGATGACTCATTCGATAAGTATGTGACTTCAGGCACTACAAATTTGAGAAAATCTAAATCACCAATTGAATCATTATCAATTTCAAGTAAGTCTATTGTTACACTAACAGCAAAATTAAAATAAAGCTAATTTATTATAAAATTAAAATAATTTAAAAATATGAATAATAATAAGGGGTTAAAATCATTACTACTTTTTATGATGGTCGGTTTGTTAATGGTGGGTTGTAGTACTAATGAAGCAACAGATCCAGATGATCCGATATTTGATGATACAGAAGACAATGATGTGGTGAAAGATCTGCGATTTGATTTAACACTAACGGTAGATGCTTCAGATGGAGTAGCTATAAATTCAGATATTTTTGGAGTTAATAACGATTGGAGAAGAGTGCCAGATAATACATTTTCTACATTTTCAAGTACTCTTGAAAATATTGGGGTAAATTCTAAGGTGTTTAGATATCCTGGAGGATGGGAGTCAGAGTTCTATGCATGGACAAGTAATACAACACCAGGATGGGACAGTGCTCCTTCTGAACCTGGAGCTTCTGTGGCTTCTCTAAGAAGTAAGTTTACAAATTATAGTATTGTAATACCTACTGTTGATGCGATGAATAGAGTAGTTGGTTCTTCTCAATGGAATTCTGCAATAGCAAGATTAAAAATTGTAGCAGAAAATGCAATTACAGCCTCAGGTATTGGAAATGGTATTGTAGAAATAGGTAATGAATGGTGGTTGCAATGGGCAGGTGGTGGCTCAAGAGCGCAAAAACTAGACAAGTATGTTAATGTAGCTATGGAGTTAGCAGAACATATCAACGAGAAGTTTCCTAATCATACTTTTAAATTATTGGTAAATGGTGATTATACTCAACCACAAGAGTTTGCTACAATGAAAGAAAAGTTTACCAAAGCTTACGATGTAATAGATGGTGTTGCATTACATACTTATACGGGGTATACTACTGATACACATAATATTGAAGACTTAGAGAAAAGAATTATAGATTGTGCAAACAATTTCAATCCAAATAAAAACTTTAAGTATTTATCTGAATGGATGCCTTCTAGAGATTATAACGAAAGAGCACTGTATATGGAGGCGGCAAATATAATTCCAGATATTATTCATATTTACGCAAGAACAGGTTCTGAAGCAGCAGCTTATTGGCCTCCAGTAAATACTCCAGTTCCTGGTTTGGGGATTACTAATTGGAATTTTTCAAAAGTTTTTCCAGCAGGTCAAATTTTAGGGGAAATGGCAGGGTCTTACAAGGGTAAAGCTTTAAAAACAACATCAAATAAAGTTCATATAGCTGCAGCGTTACAAGATGCTAATACCATGGTTATGTATGTTACGGGAGCTAAAGAATCAGAAAAAACAATCGGAGTAAAGGTGAATGGTTTTACAGTAACGTCTATAGAAAGTGTTCAGCGATTTGTACCTTTTGATTATAACAAAACTAGTAAGGCAGAGCCTTATATTACAGAAACTGCATCTGCAGAGCTGTCTTCAAATAATGAAGTTGTTTTTGATATAAATAAAGAAGGTCTGTATCAGATTTATAAGATTGTATTAAAAGGAAATTAATAACATTATAATCCATATTTATGATTTTACTGTCTATTTTTTTAAAATCCAATTGCTATAGATTTGTCTTATAATAAGAATAAAATCTATATGTATTAATATTTTATAGAAAAATGGGAGTAAACAATATGTTATATGTTTTTGGTTTCTTACTATCTTTTGTAATGTGTAGTTCTTGTACTAATGCACAAGTTGTTAAGGCTAAGGTTAATACAGGTAAAACATATCAAACAATAGAAGGTTTTGGGGCTTCTGATGCTTGGAGATGTCAGTTTGTTGGTGAAAATTGGCCACAAAATAAAAGAGAGAGTATAGCTGAGTTATTGTTTAGTAAAGAGCATGATAAAAATGGAAATCCCAAAGGTATTGGTCTTTCAATCTGGCGCTTTTATATAGGAGCTGGAACAACAGAACAAGGTGAAGATTCTAATATTAGAAATGAATGGAGAAGAAGTGAGTCTTTTTTAGATGTTGAAGGGAATTATAATTGGACGAAACAAAAAGGTCAACAATGGTTTTTAAATAAAGCCCAAAAATATGGAGTAGATCAATTTTTAGCATTTTCTATTTCAGCACCAGTGCAATGGACAAAAAATGGAAAAGGTTATAATGGAAGCAATAAAGATGGAGAAATAAATTTAAAAGCTAAGCATTATGAAGATTATGCTCAGTTTATGATTGAGTTTTTAAAGCATTTTAAATCTAAAGGAATTTCTTTTGATTATTTAAGTCCTATAAACGAACCTCAATGGGATTGGGAAAAAAAATCGCAAGAAGGTACTCCAGCAACAAATGCTAATATGTTAAGGCTTTCAAAATTGTTGAATGATAAAATTGAAGAAAGTAGTTTGTCTACCAAAATTGTGTTAGGAGAGGCAGCGGATTTAAGATGGTTGTATTCTGATTTTGGAAAACCAGAAAGGGGAAATCAAATACAATATTTTTTCAATAAAAAAAATAAAATTAAAAATGTAAAAAACACCATTTCTGGACATAGTTATTTTACTACTTGGCCAGTAGATAGTTTGCTATCAATAAGAAAAAAATTAAATAACAAGTTGCAAGAGTATAATCTAGGTTATTGGCAAAGCGAATTCTGCATACTAGAAAATACAGATGATATTGGAGGAGGGGTAAAAAGAGATTTAGGAATAAATACAGCATTATATGTAGCTCGCGTGATGCATGCAGATTTAACAATAGCAAACGCAAGTTCTTGGCAATGGTGGACAGCTTTAACCAATGCAGATTATAAAGACGGTTTAATTTATTTAGATACAGGAGATAAAAATGATTTATTCAATTTAGATAAAATGAAATCAGATGGAAATTTCCATGAGTCAAAATTATTATGGGCTTTTGGGAACTTCTCTAGGTTTGTTAGACCTAATATGAAAAGAGTAAATATTGAACTTAACGAAGACAAAACAGTAAAAGAACAATATAAAGGAGTAATGCTTTCAGCATATATAGATCAAGAGACTTCTAAATTAGTAGTTGTAGCGATTAATTATGGAAAAGCAAATAAAACCATAGATTTTTCTGACTATAATATAACTGAGAAGTATGAAACATCAGAAGATAAAAATTTAGAATATCAAAAAGTAACAAATCAAATAATAACATTAAGTGGACGAACAGTTAATACCATGTTAGGTAGTGTTTCCAATTAAAAACAAAATAGTAAATGAAATTTAATAATAGTTTTTTTGAATTAGTTTTGAGTCTTTGTTTT
>CAYPHE010000188.1:0-5595 GCA_964410075.1 uncultured Polaribacter sp. | reverse complement strand
TCTATTTGAATATTTGTTATTTCTTGTGTAGAAGAAAAAACTCTTCTAGCTACTTCTTCGTTCTTTTGCCAAATTTGAGCAGGAAATTGTTGTCTTTCCTTAGAACCATCAGCATAAGTTAACTCAACAATAATAGGCATTACTAGTCCTCCGGGTTTTTTAAACTCTACTTGATAAATATAGGTAGGTATATTAGAAGTATCATCTAAATAGTTATTCATAACTTCTGGTTTAGCATCCTCTTTTTTTCTAGTCATATACACCAAATCACCTAAACCTTCAAAATAAGCTTTTGCACGAGGGTTCGTTTTAATTAATTCAGCAATTCTTTCGTTTGGTTTATCTGTTAAATATAGAGGAATGACTTCTCCTATAGCTATATCGTTAACATCTGTAGTATAAAACCAACCTCGCCAAAACCAATCTAAATCCATACCAGACGCATCTTCCATTGTTCTAAAGAAATCTGCTGGAGTAGGGCTTTTAAACATCCATCTTTTCGAATAGGTTTTAAAGGCATAATCAAATAATTCTGGTCCCATAATAGTTGTTCTTAGCATATATAAGCCTGCAGCTGGTTTTGTGTAGGCATTTGGACCAAATTGCTTTACATAATCACCCTGAGACATGATAGGAGAGAGGTTATTTTGATCGCTAGTCATATAACGAACAATATCCTTAGGTAAGTTGCCTGTATTAAAATTTGGATCGTAATCTAGTTCTGCTAAAATTTCTACAAAAGAATTGATTCCTTCGTCCATCCAAGTCCATTGTCTTTCATCAGAATTTACAATCATTGGAAAAAAGTTATGACCAACTTCATGCGTAATAACACCAATCATAGCGTCTCTTGTTCTATCTGAATAAGTGCCATCTGGTTTTGGTCTACCATAATTCCAGCAAATCATTGGGTATTCCATTCCTTGGTTTTTAGAATGTACAGATACGGCTTTAGGATAAGGATAATCGAATGTTAGTTTAGAGTATTCTTCTAATGTATTTGCAACAACTCTTGTAGAATGTTTTTCCCACAAAGGGTTTCCTTCTTTAGGGTATAAAGAGGTTGCCATAATTGTTTTGCCATTTATTTTTACAGCCATTGCATCCCAAATAAATCGTCTTGAAGTTGCAAAAGCGTAGTCTCTAACATTGTTTGCTTTAAACTTCCAAGTTTTTGTTTTGGTGCTTTTTTGTTTAGAAGCTGCTATAGATTCTTCTTCGCTAACAATTATAACAGGATTGTCAAATGTATTTCTTGCTTTTTTGTAACGATTGCGTTGTTCTTTACTTAATACATCTTTTTCATTTTGTAAACTACCAGTAGCTTCAACAATATGATCTGCAGGTACGGTTAAGTTTACTTCGTAATCTCCAAATTCTAAAGCAAACTCACTTCTTCCCCAAAACTGCATATTTTGCCAACCCTCTACATTATTGTATTTTGCTAAACGTGGAAAAAATTGTGCAATTACATAAACGTTATTTCCATCAGGAAAAGGTTCGTAACCAGAACGATCTCTATTAGGAACATGATTATTTATGATGTAATTCCATTTAATTCTAAACTCAAATGTTTCACCAGAGGCTAAAGGTTTAGAAAGGTTAATTCTCATCATTGTTCTGTTGATAAAGTAGGAAAGAGGTTTTCCATTACTTTCTACGAGCTCTATATTAAATCCGTAACCAGTTGGGTTTTTTAAATACTCTTTTTTAAAATTTTCTGGGGTCATAAAAGCAGAAGCACCTGTAGATTTAGCAAGTGGAGTCTTAGAATCGTCTGCTCTCATGTTTTGATCTAACTGAACCCATAAGTACTCTAAGTTATCTTTAGAATTATTATGGTAAGTAATTGTTTCGTTTCCGTATAAGGTATTGGCTTCCTCATCTAAGCGAATGTCCATAATATAATCTACCTTTTGTTGGGTATATTGATGACCTGGAGCACCAGCAGCATTGTGTTGGTCATTTGGAGTAGCCAATTCGTATTTTAATTGACGGAATTTGCTTTGGTCCGTGTGACCTGTAATTTTTTCTGGTTCAGTTTCTTCTTTTTCTTGTGCAAAAACTATGGTAACACAGAATACAGAAAAAAGCAATAAGAGTTTTTTCATTTGGTATAAAATTGAATTAATAGTTGCCTAAATTACTATTTCAATATGAAATATATAACTGATTGTACTATTTTTAACATAGCTTTAATTGATTTTATAGATATAATAAAAAAACCTTTTAGCAAAAAAATGCTAAAAGGTTTAAAGCTTTTGTATTAAATAGTTTTTTAACTTTCCAATGGTTGGGTATAAGTTACAATATCAATTCCAATTCCATTAGGATCTTCTATGGCAAAATGCCTTTCTCCCCAAGGTTCGTCTCTAATTTCTACCTTTATTTCTACTCCTTTTCTTTTTATCTCTTCATAAAGTTCATCTACATTAGTAACTTCTATGGTTAAGTACATTCCTGTACCTAAAAATGGTTTATGAAAAAAAGATTGTTGTGTTGGATGATTAGGTAAAAGAAAACTCAACGTATCTTTTTCATTGGGTGTTTTAAGAAGAAGATAAAACTCATTTTCAAATTTGATTCCAAAACCTAAATTTTTAGTGTAAAATGATTTAGTTTCTGAGAGTTTCTTGGTTAAAATTCCAGCATTTAATCTCATAATTAATAAATTATTATCAGTTTTAATCTAATCTATTTTTTACTCACTTATTTTCTTTAAAACAACTACTTACTATCCTTTGATTTGTTTTTTAAATTTATCAAACCTGTTTTCGGTTTGTTTCGGAAAACTATTGTTAGAGGTATCTACATCTGCAGTTTCTAAATCTGGATCAATTACAATTTTAGCAACTTCTTTTGATGATGAGAATACTTTGGTAACTTCTTTATCATTATATCTCCAAATTTGAGCAGGATACACTTTACGTTCTTTAGTTCCATCAGTATAGGTAAATTCTGCAATAATTGGCATTACTAAACCTCCAGGTTTTTCGTAAGTAATTTCATAGTAGTATTTAGAGTCTGCAGGTTTTTCAGAAGAAAAAGCAATACCTTCTAAAGTATCTTCTGTAAACTTTACACTACTTTCTTCTCCTTTTTTAGTATAAAATTTCTTTACATTTTTTATACCAATATCAGTAACATCTGTTGTGTAAAACCAACCGCGCCAAAACCAATCTAAGTCTACACCAGAAGCATCTTCCATAGTTCTGAAAAAGTCTGCAGGGGTTGGGTGTTTAAACTTCCAGCGTTTTGCGTAAGTTTTAAAAGCATGATCAAACAATTCTTGTCCCATAATGGTTTCTCTTAAAATCCATAAACCAGTTGCAGGTTTGCCATAAGCGTTATAACCAAAACTGTATACATTGTCTCCTTTGGTCATAATTGGAGCAATTCTAGATTGATCTCCAGCCATGTAGCGCACAATATTTTTTGGATATCCTCTTGTTATTGGAAAGTTAGGGTCGTATGCCAACTCTGCCAACATTTCCATGTAAGAATTTAAACCCTCGTCCATCCAAGTCCATTGTCTTTCATCAGAATTTACAATCATTGGAAAAAAGTTATGACCAACTTCATGCGTAATAACACCAATCATAGCGTCTCTTGTTCTATCTGAATAAGTGCCATCTGGTTTTGGTCTACCATAATTCCAGCAAATCATTGGGTATTCCATTCCTTGGTTTTTAGAATGTACAGATACGGCTTTAGGATAAGGATAATCGAATGTTAGTTTAGAGTATTCTTCTAATGTATTTGCAACAACTCTTGTAGAATGTTTTTCCCACAAAGGGTTTCCTTCTTTAGGGTATAAAGAGGTTGCCATAATTGTTTTGCCATTTATTTTTACAGCCATTGCATCCCAAATAAATCGTCTTGAAGTTGCAAAAGCGTAGTCTCTAACATTGTTTGCTTTAAACTTCCAAGTTTTTGTTTTGGTGCTTTTTTGTTTAGAAGCTGCTATAGATTCTTCTTCGCTAACAATTATAACAGGATTGTCAAATGTATTTCTTGCTTTTTTGTAACGATTGCGTTGTTCTTTACTTAATACATCTTTTTCATTTTGTAAACTACCAGTAGCTTCAACAATATGATCTGCAGGTACGGTTAAGTTTACTTCGTAATCTCCAAATTCTAAAGCAAACTCACTTCTTCCCCAAAACTGCATATTTTGCCAACCCTCTACATTATTGTATTTTGCTAAACGTGGAAAAAATTGTGCAATTACATAAACGTTATTTCCATCAGGAAAAGGTTCGTAACCAGAACGATCTCTATTAGGAACATGATTATTTATGATGTAATTCCATTTAATTCTAAACTCAAATGTTTCACCAGAGGCTAAAGGTTTAGAAAGGTTAATTCTCATCATTGTTCTGTTGATAAAGTAGGAAAGAGGTTTTCCATTACTTTCTACGAGCTCTATATTAAATCCGTAACCAGTTGGGTTTTTTAAATACTCTTTTTTAAAATTTTCTGGGGTCATAAAAGCAGAAGCACCTGTAGATTTAGCAAGTGGAGTCTTAGAATCGTCTGCTCTCATGTTTTGATCTAACTGAACCCATAAGTACTCTAAGTTATCTTTAGAATTATTATGGTAAGTAATTGTTTCGTTTCCGTATAAGGTATTGGCTTCCTCATCTAAGCGAATGTCCATAATATAATCTACCTTTTGTTGGGTATATTGATGACCTGGAGCACCAGCAGCATTGTGTTGGTCATTTGGAGTAGCCAATTCGTATTTTAATTGACGGAATTTGCTTTGGTCCGTGTGACCTGTAATTTTTTCTGGTTCAGTTTCTTCTTTTTCTTGTGCAAAAACTATGGTAACACAGAATACAGAAAAAAGCAATAAGAGTTTTTTCATTTGGTATAAAATTGAATTAATAGTTGCCTAAATTACTATTTCAATATGAAATATATAACTGATTGTACTATTTTTAACATAGCTTTAATTGATTTTATAGATATAATAAAAAAACCTTTTAGCAAAAAAATGCTAAAAGGTTTAAAGCTTTTGTATTAAATAGTTTTTTAACTTTCCAATGGTTGGGTATAAGTTACAATATCAATTCCAATTCCATTAGGATCTTCTATGGCAAAATGCCTTTCTCCCCAAGGTTCGTCTCTAATTTCTACCTTTATTTCTACTCCTTTTCTTTTTATCTCTTCATAAAGTTCATCTACATTAGTAACTTCTATGGTTAAGTACATTCCTGTACCTAAAAATGGTTTATGAAAAAAAGATTGTTGTGTTGGATGATTAGGTAAAAGAAAACTCAACGTATCTTTTTCATTGGGTGTTTTAAGAAGAAGATAAAACTCATTTTCAAATTTGATTCCAAAACCTAAATTTTTAGTGTAAAATGATTTAGTTTCTGAGAGTTTCTTGGTTAAAATTCCAGCATTTAATCTCATAATTAATAAATTATTATCAGTTTTAATCTAATCTATTTTTTACTCACTTATTTTCTTTAAAACAACTACTTACTATCCTTTGATTTGTTTTTTAAATTTATCAAACCTGTTTTCGGTTTGTTTCGGAAAACTATTGTTAGAGGTATCTACATCTGCAGTTTCTAAATCTGGATC
>CAYPHE010000187.1:0-5595 GCA_964410075.1 uncultured Polaribacter sp. | reverse complement strand
CTTAATTTCTTCTTCTGAAATTTTAGGATTGGCACCAGTACTTTGAGCCACTAAAGCACCTACAGCGCAGGCAAAGTCAATAGCTTTTTGCGGATGTTCTTTTTGAAGTAATTGATGGATTAACGAAGCTAAAAAAGAATCGCCAGAACCTACTGTGTCTGCAACAGTTATTAGGTAACCACTATTGTAAAATAATTGGTTATTGTATAACAACACTGCACCATGTTCTCCTTTAGTTACACAAATACTTTTGGTATTTGTTTTTTGAGCAATAAAATGGATATTCTGCTCTAAGTTTTTATATGTAGATCCTAAAAAAGAACTAATTTCATACAATTCTTCATCGTTAAATTTTATAAAGTCTGCTTTTTGCATCAACTCCGTTAATGTTTCTTTTTTATAGTGCGGACTCCTTAAATTAACATCAAATATTTTGTAGTTCGCACTTTCTAAATAGTCAAATAAACTTTTTTTTGAAACTGCATCTCTAGCTACTAAACTGCCAAATATAAAAGCATCTGAAGTTTTTATAATTTCTTCAGATGCTTCTTTATATTTAATTTTATCCCAAGCTTTTGGATGTTCTATTTCATAAGATGCATGCCCTTTTTTATTTAAAGTAACTGCAACTTTTCCTGTTTGATATTTTTCTAAGACTTGAATTTGTGAAGTATCAATTTTATTTATTTTCAAGTAATCTATAATCTGTTTTCCCAAATCGTCATTACCAACGGCACTTATAATGCTAACATTATTTTTAAAAGCACTGAGTCGAGAAGCCACGTTTAGTGGTGCTCCTCCAATTTTTTTATGAGTTGAAAAAACATCCCATAACACTTCACCAAAACAAACTATTTTAGACATTTTAGTATACGCTATTTTCTGAAGTTCTTTGATTTATTGAGCTTGCAAAAACGCTCAACATTCTTTTTGCAATACCTGTCCAACCAAAATTACGTCTTGCAAAACGCGCTCCTTCAACAGAAATTTCGTTTCTTAAATTTGGATACAACAAGGGCATAGACAGCATTGTTCCGAATTCTAAAGGTCTGTGCGGATCTGCAAATAATGCTTGATTCCCAAAATCAATCAAATCGTGTAACCCACCATGAACAGTAACTACACTTGGGGTTCCACAAGCCATAGCCTCTATAGCAACCATACCAAAAGGTTCGTACCTAGAAGGCATAGCAAAAACTCCTGGAGAACGATAAACATTTGCCAAATCCTCATCAGCAATATAATTCCTCCATTTAATTCTATCCATAATATCTAGTTCGGTAGCCACTTTTTTTAATTTTTCAACTCCTTTTTTATCTTGTTCAGAATCTCCTCCAACTGCTGCAACCAATTGTGCTTCAGGGCAAAGTTCAAAAACGGTAGGTAAAGCTTTTAACAACAAGTCATAACCTTTGTTATGCGCCATTCTACCTAAAGCTAAAATATCTGTGGGTTCAATATCATATTTTACACGCACTTTCTCATTTTCTTTGGACGGTACAGGAAAAAATCGATTTTCATCAATTCCTGGAGGAATCATACTGCAATTTCTTGGCAGTACATCATATTCTGTAGTTAGTAATTCTACTTGCGGAATTGTTGTTGCAATCACAAAATTACACATTTGGTAAACAAAGTATTCTTTATTAATACGCTCTTTAAAACGATACGTTTTTTCCATTTCTTTGTCATCCATATCGCTTCCCATCGTATGGCGTTTCCACCACCCTAAAGAATGTGGGGTATGCACGTGGCAAATACCAAGTTCTTCAGCAATTTTTTGCCCAGCCCAACCTGCATCCCAGTAATGAGAATACACAACGTCGTATTTTTTATTTTCTTTTTTAATAGCCGCCAAAGTATTGGTTACAAACTTTTTCAAATGGTCATGCATATCTTCTTTTCTGATGAACTTTTTCCCTCCGAAAGGAATTCTCCATATGCTATAATTGTCGTCTACATGATCATATTCTGGCTGTTCTTCAAATTGGCGCGTTACCAAATCTACACGTTTACCTAACCTGCTAAAACGTTCTGCTAATTCTAGAACGTAAACTACTTGACCACCTGTATCAGGTTTACCTAATTCTGCATTTGCACCTACATATCCGTGAAGCGATATCATTAAAATTGATTCCATAGCTATTTATTTGTTAATTATTTTTAAATCGTTACATGCAGAAATATACTGTGCTGCAGACCATGCTTGGTATGCTTTACCCATTGGTTTACCTGTTGTTCCATGAGCCCACTCTGTAAATTCCCATTCTTCGTTTACACCTTCTTTATTAATTAAAGCCAACTTGTGTAGCTCTGCAATAGCCATTTCTCTAAAGCCTAATTTATTTACAAACTTTACCCAAAATCCTCCAACAAAAGGCCAGATTCCTCCATTATGATAATGGTTTGGTAAGTTTAAGAGATTAACCGTGTAATAAGGTCTCCAATCTGGGTCTCCAGGGCTTACAACAGGATAAACATTAGCTATTGGAAAAGGATCATTTACCCCAACACCAATCATAAATTTTAATGTATGATGTGCTTTTTCTGCATCTACAGTTCCATGTAAAAAGGCCAAAATATTACCTAAGGTATCACATCTCCAACTAAAATCAAATGGTGTGGTTTGTGCAATAAGGTAAGAAGTATCTCCTAATGTAAATTGCTTTTCTGCAAAAGATACAGACTGAAATAATTTTTGTTGAGTGGATGGCCAGAAATTTTGTACAATTTCTTTTTTAATTACTTGAGACCATCTAATGTATTCTCCTGCTTCTTCGTGATCTCCTAATAATTCTAACATTCTACCAAAACAAACATTGGCTCTGTACCATAAAATTTCGTCGTATAAAATATTATAGCTTCTTCCAAATAAATCTGTCCAATCTCCAGCTTCTGGTATTTCTAATAAGGCATCGTTATTACTATCATGTGCTCCCAACCAACGCATGGTTTCTTTTATATCTGCGATATATCTTCTAAGAAAATCGAAATCTTTGGTAACGTTTACATATTCGTAAAATGCAATAACTACCCAAATTCCACTATCAATAGAACAGATACCTCCCACTCCAGAATAATCTGGAATATTATCTTTAATTCGTACATTAGACGGAATTTGCCCGTTTCTTGAAATATGCTCTAATAATGTTTCTAAAGTTTGTTTGGAGCATTTATGAATTTCCTCATCTTCATTAATTAATGACAGTGAACCAATTACAGTAATTGCGCCATCTCTAGCCCAAACACTATGGTAGTTTTCATCGGTACCATTGGGTATGTTATCTTTTATAGAGCAAGCTGAATAACCTAATGGCGTTATATTTTTCTTAAGCGCTTCAATTGCTTTTGTATAACCTTCTTGAATTAAAGCTATTTTTTCGTCATCATCTCCATAAGATTGATTATCTAGCTCTTTTTTGATATAAAAATCATCAGAGTGATCTATATTGGTAACTTCAAAAGCGTCTTTTGGTAATACTCCAAAATAAATTAGGCCTTCTATAATACCATCTCCTTTTACTTTTTCTGTATGATATACTTTTTTATGTTTGGTATATTGGTATAATTCTTCGTGAGCGTTTGCTACTACAATTCCGTTTACATCTTTTAAATCGAACATTGCAGCGTCATTTCCACTGTCTCCAGCAACAATAGTTTCAAAAGTTTTTATCTCTAAATTTCTTAATAGCCATTGTAATGCATTTCCTTTATTTGCCCATTTTGGTAAAATATCTAAAAATTTGTCTCCAGAGTAAATTACATTAACATCCATTCCTGCTTCCACAAAATCTTCCTCAATTTCATTTATCAATGCATCATTAGCATCATGAAAAAAATAGCTTCTTTTATAAGAGTGTTGAAATTTTGTAGGCTGCTCACTTATTGGGTGATCTATCTTATTAATTATATTTTCTACGGCTGTTAAATCCCAACCATCATCTAAAACATCGTTAAACTCTTTTACAACTTTTTTTTCTTCAAAATTATAAATGTGAGTTCCAACTCCAGAAATGATATAATTTGGCTTAGGTAAAACCTTCTTTTCAATTAAACCTAAAACATCGTCTATAAGTCTTCCTGTATTGTAAACTAGTAAAACATTTGTGTTTTTATGTTTTTTCCAAGCCTTACGAAAATTGCTTTTAAAAGTGTGAAAATCAATTAATGTATTGTCTATGTCAAAAGATAAAAGTTTTATTACTGTTTTTTGCTTTACGCTGTTTTCCATAAATAGATATTATTGCTTTTTCTCTAAAATAGAAATTTTGTTACGATTTATTGAACGTTATTGAGTCTAATTTTAATTTTTACCAGAATTTTATGAATTCGATAAATTAGCTATATAAAATATGTAAAAGTTAAAATTGATTATTTTTATGTTGTCAATTTCTTTATAAATTATTTAATGCTATGAAGACTTCTATTTTTAAAGTTGTTTTATTCGATAAGTTTAATGTTTTAATTCCTACAGAAACTTACAAACCTTTTGCTGATAAAAACATGAATCGTGTAAAAGTGGTTGCTAGTTATAAAGACAAATCTTTAACATTTTATGCTGCTGTTAAGAAAGATAAAAAAAGTGGCGATTATAAAATGATGTTTAGCAAGCAAAAACAAAAAGAACTGAACCTAAGTTTGGCAGATGAGTTTGATATGCAATTGTTTGAAGACACCTCTAAATATGGAGTAGAAATGCCAGAAGAATTAGAAGCTGTTTTAGTTAGTGACTTCGATGCTTACGAAATTTTTGAAGCATTAACTAAAGGGAAACAACGTAGTATTATTTATGGCGTAAAACGTTTTAAAGGGAGCCAAAATAAAATTGACAAATCTTTAATTCTTTGCGAAAATCTAAAAAGAAGAAATCTAGATCCGTTTAAAATGTTTAAACTCTAAGCGTTTTGTAAGGTTTATCATTCTATTTTGACAAAATATAAAATAATTCTTCTTTGTTAAATATAGGTTAATGTAATTGCTTTTATCTCAAAATTAAAAGTATTACTATTATATTTGAGATAAATACTTTAATTATGAAAAATCTTATCTTATTTCTATTGCTGATTACAGTTACTCGATTTTATGCCCAAAACGAAGGAACCATTTTAAAGTATAATGGATTATTAAATTCGACAAACATAAAAGTGATTCAACTTGAAAATGAATACCAGAGCATTTTTGATGAAATTACAAATTTTGAACCTTCTCTTATTGAGAGTAATTCTGAAGGTAAGTTTTTAAAATACTCATTTTATGGTATTGAATCTGTTTTAATAGAAAACGTTAGCGAACAAGTTACAGACTCTAACTCATTAGAAGAAAAAAGTATTGCAATTGTTTTAAATGGAGATTTTGTTACAAAATTGACTCAAAAATTTTCGAGTAAAGCAAATAATTCCTTAAACTCAAATGATAACTTTTTTAAGTTTGATAAAGAAATTATGACAGATAAACTCAATAAAGTAGTTTATGAAGATGACTTTACCATTCAAATTGGAAAAAACATCTACGAATACATTCAGAAACTTCATAAAAGTGATATCGATAAAACATTTGCTAACGAATTGAATTTATTGGTGTTTAATTTTTAAAATT
>CAYPHE010000186.1:0-5615 GCA_964410075.1 uncultured Polaribacter sp. | reverse complement strand
CAGACCAGTAGGTTGCATCTCCATGCCAACCTTCTAAGTTTTTACCATTAAAAATGGATTTAAAACTACTATCCTTTTTTTGTTGAAAGGATAAGAAACATATTGCCAAACAAATAATTAAAACAAAGTGTTTTTTATATAGTATTGAATTCATTATTACAATTTTAATATTGTTTTATATAAGCATTATAAGTAAATACATTAATCATCTTATTTATTAATTAGCCTTATAGTTTTTAATACTATTAGACATTGCTTGAAGACTTTTTATATATTCCTTTGGAAATCTAGCATCCTTAGCATCATCAATTGCTTTTTGAGTATAATAGAGTGCTTTCCCTTTTTCATTTAATTCGAAATAACACATTGCTAAAGATTCACTAGCAGTAACTTTTATTTGCACATTAGATCTAAAATTTATTAACGCTCGCTCGCTATATTCTTTAGCCTGTTTGGGGTTTTTTATTTTTTTATCAGGACAATTAATTAAAAAAGAACCACTAGCCACCAAAAGATTAGGGTCATTTGGAGAAGATTTTAAAGCAGTTTGATATAAATTTGCCAATGCATTCCACATTCTATTATTCTTATAATAATCTACAAGATAATTGATTAACAAAAAATTATATGGCGTTTCTCTAAATGCTTGTTCATAAAATTCTATAGCCTTTTTTAAGTCTCCAGAATTTTTAGCAATTATTCCTTTAAAAATTTTTATTCGTGGATTTTTAGGATCTACTTTTTCTAATTCTAATAAATATTTATTTGCAGTAGCCATGTCCCTTTCTTGAATATATAAAAATGCAGCTCCTCCTATAACTGCAGAATTATTTGGATGCTCTTTTAATAATGTATCTATTAGTTCGAATGCCTTCTCTTTCATACCTAACCTATCAAAATATATTCCTGCTAGTCTAGATTTTGTTTCTGGTTTTTCATTTTCAATTTTTCCTGCCGCTAAAAAGTATCTTTGAGCTACATTTCTTAAACCAGAATTAGAAAAACCTTTTCCTATATCTTCCAATTCCTTATAGTCATCTTTAAAATCTTCTAAATGCCTATTTATATATTGTATTGCATTACTTGCTCTGTTCATTGCTATATATAACCTAATAGCTTTAGAGACTATATATTTACTTTCTGGAACTTTTTTTAAACTAAAATTTACCAACTCTTCTGCCCAGAGTAAATTACCACTTCTAATTGCGTCTTCTATTTGTTTTAATAAATAGGTTTCAGATCTAGAATAGTAATTTAACTTATCTAAAAGTAAATCTGGTGGTGGATAATAATCTTCTAAATCTTTAGATCTAACTGAATAATATTCACTCAACTCACTGTTTCCTTTTTCAGCATAAATAATACTTAATTGTTTATATGCAGGTCCAAATGATTTCTCACTAGAAATTAATTCTTTTAATTTACTTTCAGCCAAATTTACCTTACCATTAGTAGCATAAAACTTTGACAACTCTAAACTTGCATATAGATTTAAAGGAACATAAGAAGTTCTTTTTGTGTCTTCTAGCTCAAAAAATTTCTTATCTATTTTTGATAATTTCTTAAGTATTTCCTCAAACTTAATAGTATCTCCTATCTGATTGTAGGCATCTGCTAAATAATACAATGCCATAAAAAGATTCGGACGAACATCTAAAACCTTTTTAAAATAATTAATAGCAGTTTCCGAATCTCCAAGTTCTCGTTTTAAACATCCTAAATAATAACTCCACTCCCACTCTTTAGGAGCACGTTCAATTGCTAGTAAATAACATGTTTCTGCCTCTTTAAAAAAATTATTAGCATGATAAGTCATTCCTAACTTTCCAAGATTAGTGGCAGATGGACTCTCTAAAGCTTTTGTGTTACTATTTGTAATATATTCTTGAGATGATAAAGAAGCTTCGTTTAAAACTGGAACAACAGGAAGCTTATCAGCATATTTATTATCTACATAATTATTAATAAAAAAATAAGTTAATACCAAACCTAGAATAACAATAAACGAAATATTTAAAAACTTATTTTTTTTGTTCATTTTAGTAAAATTAATTGGCTAAAATAACGAAAACCTCCATGAACATCAATAAAAACAAAGAATAAACAATTTTTAATTTTTAATTATATGTATTTTTGTTTAGGTTTTTTTTAATTCAAATTCAATAGTGTATCTCAAGAAAATAAATAACAAAAAAAAGATGTATTCTTTATTTTTAATAGTTACATTTTTTCTTTTAAGCTGTAAGGATTCGGAAGAAAAAAAACATTTAAATATAGTAGCAAAAGGGCAAAATTTATTTACTACCGTAGGTTGTGCAACATGCCATTCTTTAACTGAAGATAAACTTTATGGCCCTTCCTTACATGCTATTTTAGGAAAAAAAACCAAAGTAATTAGAAATGGCAAAGAACATTCTTTTGTTATTGATAGGGATTACATCAAAAATTCAATCAAAAATCCAGATTACGAAAAATCTATACTTTTTAAAAGTCAAAAAATGCCGAAACCTAGTCTTACAGATTTTGAAATTGATTGCATTACAAACTACTTAATAAGTATTAATAAAAAAAACACAGCACAATAATTATGCTTCTAAAAAAACAATTATTTCAAAAAACATATAATGCACTTTTTCTATTTTGTTTTGCTACTTTACTAATTAACTGTACTGGCAAAAAAAACAAAGAAAATGCAAATGAAAAGCAGGAAACTCAAATTGAAAATAAATCATTAGAAGATATTGCTAAAAATTTTAAGCCGATTGCTATTGGTAATAAATTTCAAGAGCCCCCTCAGGTATCTAATCTTGCTGTTGGTGATGTTAACAAAGATGGTTTATTAGATGTAGTAGTATGCGACATTAAAAACAACACCATTTCTGTAATTAGTCAGCAACCAAAAGATGTATTTACAGAAAAAATAGTTGCAGACAATATTAAAGCACCTTCACATGTTCAAATTTTTGATTTTGATAATGATGGAGATAATGATTTAATTATTGCTTTACTTGGTATGCTTTTTCCAAATAATGACAGAATAGGATCTATTGTTGTTTTAGAAAATGATGGAAAAAATAATTTTACAAAACGAGTTGTTATAGAAAACATAGCACGTACTGCAGATGTTAGAGTGGGAGATATAGATGGAGATGGAGATATGGATTTAGCTACTGCTCAGTTTGGCTATGATGACGGAGAAACCTCTTGGATAGAAAATTTAGGAAATTGGAACTTTAAGAACCATAGCTTACAAAACCTATCTGGACCTATAAATGTAGAGTTAGTAGACATAGATTCCGACAATGATTTAGACATTATTTCTTTGGTTACTCAAGAATGGGAAAAAGTATATTGTTTTGAAAACGACGGAAAAGGTAATTTTGCCTCTAAACAATTATGGGGTGCTAGTAATGAAGATTTTGGTTCTAGCGGAATTTCAATATCTGATATAAATAAAGACGGAAAACCAGATATTCTATACACTAATGGAGATGCTTTTGATTATTTGCCTCCTTTACCTAGACCTTGGCACGGAGTGCAATGGCTTGAAAATTTAGGAAATTTAAAGTTTAAATATCATCGTATTATTAATTTTCCGGGCGCTTTTAGTGCAAGAGCTACTGATGTAGATAAAGATAATGACAAAGATATTTTTGTTGTAAGTGGCTTTAATTATTGGGACAAACCAACAGCTGAAAGTCTAGTATTACTGGAAAATAATGGTGATGATACTTTTAAAAAACATACTATTGCAAAAACTCCAACCCACCTAATTACTTTAGAGTTGGGCGATTTTAATAATGATGGACTTATTGATATGGTAACTGGGGGTATTTATGTTTATCCGCCTTTTAATAAATTAGAACGTGTTACACTTTGGATGAATATGGGAAAATAATCAAACCCTTACCCTTAAATCGTAGTCTATCAAAAGGATATATAAAGCCTTTTAATCTTTAGTAATTTTACTTTTCCACCAATTATCATTTGGTTTAAAATCTTTAGAAAGCACATGCATTCTATTTTTTTCTAAAGACTTTAGCTTTTTATCTTTGATGTTTGCCAGTCTTTTTTGACGTTTATCTTCATCAAACTCTTCGTCTTTTTTTGGATATTTTGCTTTTACTTCTTTTAACCAACTCAACAATTGATTGCTTAATTTTTTAGCAATTTTTGGATGCTTCTTTAAAACATTCAATTCATCTTTTTCTGTTGATGGTAACTTGAATAGTTCTTCTCGGTCATCTTCCCAATAATGAATTAATTTCCAGCCATTTTGCTGAATAATTGAGGATGGTTCACCACCTTGATTTCCGTAATGAGGATAATGCCAATATAAAGGTCTATCTACATTAATTTCTTTTCCTTCTAAAATTGGTTTTAAACTAATACCATCTACATGTTGTGTTGGTTGTAATGGAATGTTAGCCAAATCTAATAACGTAGGATAAAAATCGGTACTAATTACGGGAAAGTTAGTTTCCGCCACTTTATTTTCTAACCAAGGAACTTTAATAAAAAAGGGCTCTCTAATGCCACCTTCCCATTGATATCCTTTACCTCCTCTTAAAGGAAAATTACTAGTCGAATAATTATCTCCAGAGGCAACACCTCCATTATCTGAAGTAAAAATTACAATAGTATTTTTATCTAAACCATTTTCTTTTAATGCATTTAAAACAATACCTACAGCATCATCCATACTTTCAACTAAACCTCCATAAATGGGATTATCTTGCACGTCACGAATTGGCAAAACACGCTCCATGGTATACCCTGTTTTTGCAATTCCTAAACTATCAGCTTTATTTCTATACTTATTCCATTTGGTTTTTGTAGTTTGAATAGGTGCATGCACTGCATAAAAAGATAAGAAGGCAAAAAAGGCAGTATCTTTATTTTGTTTGATAAATTGGGCTGTTTCTTCTGCTAAACGAATGGTTAAATTTTCGCCATTTTTTTTACTTTTTAATTTTGGGTTTTTCCAAGGAGAAAAGAAACCTCCTGCAGGACCTCCCCTATGAAAACCTCCTTTATTAATTTCAAATCCGTGATCTTCTGGATAGGAACCTTTGTCGCCTAAATGCCATTTTCCTGCAAAAAAAGTTTTGTATCCATTGTTTTTAAAAGTTTCTGCAATTGTTGCGTCTTCTTTTGGTAAAGCTTGAATATAATTGGCAGGTAATAATTTATCATGCCTGTTTCTTTTTCTCCAATCTTCACCAGCTTTTGCACCAATCCAATCTGTAATACCATGTCTGGCAGTAAATTTACCAGTCATAATACTAGCTCTAGAAGGACTACAAACTCTACTAGCAGCATAACCTTGAGTAAACACCATGCTTTCCAAAGCTAATTGGTCTACATTAGGTGTTTCATAGAAATTGCTTCCTGTAATACCCAAATCATGATACCCTAAATCGTCTACTAAAACAAACAGAATGTTAGGTTTTTCGAATTGTTTTTCCACTTCTTTCTTACAACTAAAAAGAAGCATTACAAACAGTAAAAGAAAATATTTAACCTTAAACAATTTGATTTCTGACGAATTAAATTTTAACTATTTTCTTTACAAAACGATTGTTTTTATCGTTGCTAGAAATAAAGTACACTCC
>CAYPHE010000185.1:0-5636 GCA_964410075.1 uncultured Polaribacter sp. | reverse complement strand
CATTGACAACCCTACAGATTTATTGTTTGCGCCTGCTGCTAGTTAGATGGTTAGAAAATTAAAAAAAGGAAAAACCAATCCCAAAAGAAAGACTTGCTAATCGACTATTTTTAAATCCAATAATTTGCTTTTCATGGTAATCGGTTCGTAAAATTAGATTCCATCTTTTTTCTCCTGCCATTTGCCACCCCAAACCAATGGCAAAATAATCTCCATCTGGATATTTTGGGGATGTTGTAAATAATTTTCCGTAACGTACTTCGCTAAAAAAAGCGTCATCGTATTTTTCGAAAATATTATACTTCAATCCTAGATAAATAGGAAAAGCATCTACATCGTTAAACCAATGAACATCGTACCCTCCATTTACAGAAACGGCTACTCTTTTTTTGAATTCGTACCCAAAACCTAATCGAAAAAAAGCTGCTGCTGGAGTTAAAAAAGATTCATCGTCGTCTTCGTTAAAACCATTCCAATGGGGATTGATAGCTAATGTAAAATTTGTATCTCCTGTAATGAAAGGTCTTCCTGGATTATCTTGTGCTTTGGTTTGAAATACAATAAATAGCAGAATTATTGCAGGTAGTTTTTTAGTCATAGGTTAGTTTTTTATTCTATTTACCAAAAACTATTCCATAAAAAAAAGAGGCTGTCTAAAAAGTAACTCTAGTTGTCAAACTGAGCTTGTCGAAGTTTTTTTAACCTTTTGATTATCAATTATATTTCGACAAGCTCAATATGACTTACTGAATTGTTTTTAACTTTTCAGACAGCCTCTTCTATTTAACTCACTAATAGAAATTCTTACTATTTCTCTAACATTTTATCTAGTTCTTTAATCTCTTCATTATACTCTTCTATAGCATCTTCGTATTCTCCTTTCGAAAATTCTTCCATAAATTCTTCTATGGCATCTCCATGAATATCTATGTACTTATCCATAGTTTCTTGCAATTCTTCATTTAAATCTGCAAATTTTTCTGAAAGCTCTTCATAATTTTCTTCAATTTCTTTATCAGAAGCATCTGCATCTTCAATTAATTCTAAATATTCTTTTTGAATATCAGCCACATCTTCCATTACTTCTTCGGTTTTTAAATATGCCGGAATCGTATTAGACAAATTGGCTATTCTATAATTTAAGCTATTCATTCTTTGCTTCGCCTCATCTATATTTCTTCTACTCAAATCAATTATTTCAGTATTTATTACAGTAAAATCTTTCCAATCATCAAAACCAACCAATCCTTTACTATCGTATTGATAAGCGATTTTAGTTCCATCTTTCATTTTATAAGTTCTCGTTTTCAAAGAATCTTTTTTTACTGGAGTGGTTCTTTTTTTACTGTATTTATTTTTATTGGTCTCCGTTTCAGCTATTGTCATTTCCGCTGTATTGGATTGCATAGCCATATTATTTGTTACTTCTTCTGCTGTATATTTCTCAGCAGTATTTTTTGTTTGTATACCATTATTACAAGAAACGAACACTAAACTTGCTGTTGCAAATAATATCGTTGAAATTTTAAATCCTTTCATTTTTTTATTTTTCATCATATTTATTTTTTTGTTCGATACAAATCTAATTCACAAACAGACAGCATATAAACGCAAATAGTTTACATATTAACTGAAATGCTATTTTAAGATTTGCATTAACATTTTGTAGCAAAAACCAATTTGATTATTCATTAAATATGTAGTTTTGCGATTATTAATGAGTATTATTTCTAAAGACATACAGAAAGCGGTTACTATTTTAAGTAACGAAGAATTGGTGGCTATTCCTACTGAAACCGTATACGGATTAGCAGGAAATATTTATAGTGAAAAAGCAATTACACGTATTTTCGAAACAAAAAAACGTCCTTTTTTTAATCCGCTAATTGTTCATATTGCTTCTGTAAAAGAATTAGAAAGTATTGTAGAACATATTCCAGAAAAAGCAAAATTACTAGCAGCTGCTTTTTGGCCAGGATCTATGACTTTGGTTTTGCCAAAAAAGAAAACTATTCCTGATTTAATTACCGCAGGAAAAGATACCGTTGCTGTTCGCATACCTAACCATCCATTAACTTTAGACTTGTTAGGACAATTGCCTTTTCCGCTTGCCGCACCAAGTGCAAATCCTTTTAACCGCATTAGCCCAACAAAAGCCATTCATGTTGAAAAATATTTTAAAAACGATATTAAAATGGTATTAGACGGTGGTTCATGTAAAAACGGAATTGAATCTACTATAATTGGGTTTGAAGACAATGAACCTATTATTTATAGACTAGGTGCACTGGCATTGGAAGATATTGAAATTATTGTTGGAAAAATTTCCATAAAAAACAAAAAAGAACAAAAACCTGATGCCCCTGGTATGTTAGCCAAACATTATGCACCTAAAACAAAAACCATTTTGGTGAATGATGTAAAAGCAGTGCTAAAAGATTATGTTACTAAAAAAGTCGGTGTTTTGGTCTTTTTTGAATCTGTTGCAACTAGCACTATAGAAGAAATTGTATTGTCTAAAGATAAAAACTACAAAGAGGCTGCGGCTAATTTGTATCATGCCATGCATCAATTAGATCAACTGAATTTAGATATTATTATTGCAGAACGTTTCCCTAATATCGATTTAGGAAAATCCATAAACGATCGTTTGCAAAGAGCTACTTATAATTAAAAATTTATCTTAAAAACCTGTAAGTTGCTTTTATTAAAAAAGTATCTTGTAATTCTCCTGTAAAAGCTTGATTTCTTAACCCTCTACCCAAACTATTTTGAGGATTTGCTGAAGCGTTACCTCCTCTAGCCCAAACAAAAAACAATTCGGAACCAGGAATATACTCCCAACGAGCGACTAAGTTGGTTCTTAACTGAACTACTGAAAAATCTGGGTTTTCAAAAGTATAATCAGAGGTTCCTGTTTGGTTTTCATCAATTGAGAAATCATCGCCAGTAAGATTGATTTGATTTTCATCATAAAAAACAACACGCTCATTAAAATTTCTAGCTGTAGCATCTACTACATAATTGTAGTTACTAAACCTTCCTCTAGAAATAAAGGGTTGTCCGTAAAACTGAATGGATAAATCGGGATTAATACTATAATTTAAACGCAATGTTGTTGTCCAAGTATCATTACTAATCTCTCCTAAAACATATCGTTTTTGTTCATTAAATTCTGCAGTATTTACATACTGATTTCTATCAACTAATTGCGTAAATTCATTTTCTATAAACATACTAAACGCGTTTACTGGTTGATAATTCAATCGAACTACATACCTATCTCTATTTAAAATACTATCCTCAGATAATACTTTTACATAACCTAATGTAAAACTCAATTTCTTACTTCTATCTGAACCAAAAAAGAAGTAACTATATCCATTATTTGGTAAACGCCATCGTGGTCCTCCTCTAAGAAAAGAATTTTCATGTACGTTACTCAAGTAACCAGCTCCAGTTTCTGTCCACCAATTGTTAATCCAACTAAATTCTACATTATATTCTAAAGAAGATCCATTTAAATTTCTTCCAAAGTCATACCAACTTCCTTGATCAAAAGTTAATTCTATATTTCTATAAATTTTAGTGGGTACTTGCCACAAATATGCCAATTGTGTAAACTGAATCATTTCATCTGTTTGTCGTAAAAAACCAACATCATTAAGTTCTAATTCTGGTGATCGCCAAACATACCCTCCATTATATCTCCAATTTCCGCCTTGTTTACCAATTTCAAAACGACCTCCAGTACCTGTTAACGAAGTTCTAGAATCGTTAAATTTTACATGAGTAGCATCTTCTCTTTGAAAATACCTTGCAATATTTTTTTGTGTTTCTGCAATTGCAGTAGCACTACCTTCTACCCTACTTAAAATGGTATTGGCTTCCACATAATAATCTCTATTTTTCCAAGTGTGCCTAAAGTCTATTCCTCCGGTATAAGCTGCTTTATGTAATGTTTCGAAATTATTATCTAAGTTTCTGTTAGTAGCAGTAAATATTCCTCCAATAAAAGAATTTCTTTTATTAAAATCTTTTTGAACTCTGGTTACAAAATAATTAGTTAGTGGTTCTACTATTTGTTTTCTATTACTCCCATCTACTTGTATTATGGTTGCAAATTCATTTCCTGTAACACTTTCTAAAACACCAATAGACCAGCCACTTTTTGTTTTACCAGAAAATTTTGCTGCGCCTAAAATTGTAGAATTAATTGGAGTGTCTGCAAATTCTCCTTCTTCTAAATCTGCACTTTCATGAGGATTTCTACCTATTCTTCTGCTATAAAAAATATTATCCTGCCCATTAGCAAATTCAAAATCGAAAATATTAAAATTTTCTACAAAAAAAGGACGTTGTTCTCTAAAGAAAATTTGAAAACCATCTAAAGCAATAGCTCCTGGATCTGCTTCTACCTGTCCAAAATCTGGATTGATAGTTAAGTCTAAAGTCAAATCGTTTGTAACACCAATTTTAGCATCTAAACCTCCATTAATAGAAAAATCGCTTCCTGTTCTAAAAGGATTGCCTTCCTCTTTTGGATAATTATCATATTGTAAGACCGTAAAAGGTTGAATTTCTAATTGCTTTTGCGGAATCAAATCAACCAAACCATGTAATTCTCCAGCTTCACTAATCATACCCGCTTGGGTAAGTGGAATTCTTTGCCATAAAGAGCGTTCTTGTAATCTAAAAATAGTTCTATTTACATTAAAACCCCAGATTTGTTCTTTAGCTTTACCAAACCTTAATTGACTTAAAGGAATTTTCATCTCGGCAGTCCAACCAAGCTCATCTACTTTTGCATTTGTATACCAAACAGGGTTCCAACTTTCATCCCAATTATCTCCATTTTCTGTAACAATTTCTTCACCTTTTACACCTGCAGCAGTTGTTGTAAAAACAAAAGCCGTTCTCTTATCGTGATAACTATCTATAATTACATTAACACGATCTCCTTCAAAACCATCTCTTCTACTAAGTCTTTTTTGAATCAAATGTGGTTCATCATCAAATGCACGAATAGCAACATACAGGTATTTTGCATCGTACATTACTTTAAACCGTGTTTGGTAAGTTGGTGGTGTTCCTTCATCTGGACTCCTTTCTGTAAAATCGGAAGACCATTCTACAACATCCCATGCTTTTTCAGAAATAACTCCATCAATTACAGGTATTTCCTTTAATTTTTTAGTAGTATAAATACGTTTAGAAATTATTGTAGTTTTAGTTTCTTGTGCATAATTCTTAGAAAAAAACACAACACAACTCAAAAAAGCAAAAAAAGTAAATTTCATATAGACTCAACAAAAAACCCTTTTGCAAAGTTTTAAAAACCTTTGTAAAACACATTTTAAAATCTCTTAAGGTATTGTTAATTGTTATTTAACAAAATAGTGCCAAAAGAATTTTAAAAGCCTATTTGTCAATACAATAAAATGATGTACTTTTGCAGTCCTTTTTAAAGGAAAAAAATAATTATTAATATTTGACAAAGACTAAAAGTGTAATTATGAACACATTAAGTTACAAAACAGTATCAGCAAACAGTGCTACCGTAAATAAAGAGTGGGTTGTTGTTGATGCGGACGGGCAAACGTTGGGTCGTCTAGCTTCTAAAGTAGCTAAGCTAA
>CAYPHE010000184.1:0-5652 GCA_964410075.1 uncultured Polaribacter sp. | reverse complement strand
CAATGGGAGCTGCAGATGTTGTACCAGGAGTTTCTGGAGGAACAATTGCTTTTATTTCTGGTATTTATCAAGAATTGATAGAAACGATTGATAATTTGGGAATTGGCATTTTAAAAACTTGGAAAAAAGAAGGTTTTAAAGCAATGTTTGCTAAATACAATCTTGGTTTTTTAATCAGTTTATTTTGTGGAATTTTTGTTAGTATCATATCTCTAGCAAAAATTATTTCTTATTTATTAGAAAACCATCCAGTATTGGTTTGGTCTTTCTTTTTTGGTTTGGTACTAGCAAGTATTTTATATGTTGGTAAGCAAATAGAAAAATGGAATATTCTAACCATTGTTTTTATGCTTTTGGCAGCTGCAATGGCGTATTATATTACTATTGCAACGCCATCTCAAGCACCAGATGAAATTTATTACTATTTCTTATCGGGAGCAATAGCAATTATTGCGATGATTTTACCTGGTGTTTCAGGGTCTTTTATTTTAGTTTTATTAGGTTCTTATGGGATAGTATTATCAGCTTTAACAGATTTTATTGAAGCATTGTTAGCAGGAAATTGGGAGTCAATCAAAACCAATTTTGTAAAAGTATTTACATTTATTTTGGGTTGTTTAATCGGGTTAAAATTATTTTCTAGAGTTTTAAAATGGATGTTTGCTCATAAAAAGAATATCACTCTAGCTGTTTTAACTGGTTTTATGATTGGATCTTTAAATAAAATTTGGCCATGGAAAAAAGTGCTTTCTACTAGAATTGATAGACATGGGGTAGAGGTACCTTTATTAGAAAAAAGCATTTCACCCTTTTCTTTTGACGGAGAGGCGCAATTGGTACTTGCCTTACTTTTGGCAGTTGCAGGTTTTGGCTTAATTTTATTATTAGAGAAACTGGCTGAAAAAAAATAATTGATGCAACAACAGCGACTAACTTTTTTGCAAAAAGCATCACTTTTTCTAAAGGGTTTGTCTATGGGGGCAGCAAACAAAGTCCCAGGAGTTTCAGGAGGAACGGTTTCTTATGTACTTGGATTCTATGAAGAGTTAATTTATTCTTTTAAAAAAATAAATTCTAAAGCATTTCAACTACTATTTTCAGGTAAATTTAGCAAGTTTTACAAACATATAAATGGGCAATTTTTATTGCTTGTTATGGGAGGTAGTATTTTTAGTTACTTTAGTATTTCTCTAATTTTAGACTATTTTCTAAAGCATTACGAACTTTATGTTTGGAGTTGGTTTTTCGGAATGATAATAGGCTCTATTTATTATATAGGCAAAGATTTTGGTGAGTGGAATTTTAAAAATTTCTTTTCTTTATTTGTAGGAGTTGCAATTGGTGTAAGTATTAGTTTTTTAACCCCAGCAATAGAAAATGACAATCTTTGGTTTGTTTTTTTCTGCGGAATTATAAGTATAACTGGTATGACGCTTCCAGGATTGTCTGGGTCTTTTATTTTAATTTTATTAGGCAATTACGTATTGCTTTTAGTAGATTCTGTAAATATTTTTTTAGAAATTTTAGCCAATTTAGTAAAAGGTAATTTTGCTATCCTACAAGAGAATTCAAAAACAAAGTATGTAAAGATTTTAGCAGTTTTTACAGCAGGTTCAGCTTTTGGTTTGGTATCTATAAGTCATATACTGGGTTATATTTTGCAACGTTTTAGTAAAATTGTTAATGCTTTAATTATTGGTTTTATTACAGGTTCTCTGGGTATTGTTTGGCCATGGAAAGAAACTTTATATTTGCAAGAAAATAATCAGTTTGTTTTAGATAAAGAAGGCAATAAAATTGTAGAAAATTACCAACGTTTTATGCCTAATATATTACAAAACGAAACTTGGATTGCCATTTTTTTTATTGTTTTAGGAATAGCATTAATATTAGTTATAGATTTTTATGGAAGAAAAAAAAAGTAAGTTTGGTTTATTAGGTAAAAATATATCGTACTCGTTTTCAAGTGGATATTTTACAAAAAAGTTTGAAAAATTAAACTTAAAAAAACACAAATATGTAAATTTTGATATTCCAGAGATTAAAGATTTTCCTTCTATAATTGAAGAAACACCTAATTTAAAAGGAATGAATGTAACTATTCCTTATAAAGAAGTAGTAATGCAGTATTTAGATAAATTAGACGAGACTGCTAAAGAAATTGGAGCTGTAAATACTATAAAATTTACAAAACGTGGCGATTTAAAAGGATATAATACAGATATTTTTGGATTCGAAAATTCTATAAAGCCATTTTTAAAAAAGCACCATAAAAAAGCGTTGATTTTAGGAACTGGTGGAGCTTCTAAAGCTGTAGCGTATGCCTTTAAAAGAAATGATATTAAGTTTAAATTCGTTTCTAGAAATCCGTCTGAAAAAAATCAGATTTCTTATAAAGATTTGTCAGAAGAAATATTAGAAGAATATACAGTAATTGTAAATTGTTCTCCCATTGGTACATTTCCTAATGTAAATGATGCTCCAAAAATTCCTTACCAGTTTATAACAGATAAACATTTATTATTCGATTTAATATACAACCCAGAAGAAACTGCTTTTCTAAAAAAAGGAAAAGAAAAAGGAGCAGCAATTAAAAATGGTTATCAAATGTTAGAACTTCAAGCAGAAGAAGCTTGGAGAATTTGGAACGATGTATAGTTTTTTTACAATCTACAACAGATTTGTACATTCCTAAACTTGTCATTATATTTAGCAAAGTATAATAATAGTATTGTACGCGATCTGAAACATTGTAGATATGTTAGAAAATAATAATGAAAGTACCGATAAAAAAGAGGCAGCAGTAAATGAGGTAAAGCCTGTAGAAACTACTATTGCAGAGAATACCGAGAATACCGAAGCAATCAATGAAGTTGAGGAATCTGTAGCTAAAGATGCAGAAAAAGACGATGAGAAAACTGCTGAAATTCCAAAAATAGATTATGCTACATTCACTTTAGAACAATTAGTTGATGCTTTAGAAAAAGTATTAAAAAATAATGCTGTTCAATCTGTAAAAAATGAAGTAGAAGCTATTAAAAGTGATTTTAATAAAAAATTTGGAGCTTTATTGGCTGAAAAAAAAGCTGCTTTTTTAGAAGAAGGTGGTAACTCTATCGACTTTCAGTTTTCTAGTCCTGTAAAACAAAAATACAACAGTTTATTGTCTGATTATAAAAAGCAGAGAGATGCTTATTATAAAAATTTAGAAAAACAGTTAAAGGAAAATCTAGAAAAAAGATTAACCATTATAGAACAATTGAAGCAATTAATTACAGAAGCCAATACAAATACCATGTATAAAAGCTTTAAAGAATTGCAAGAAACATGGAAAACAATTGGACCAGTTCCTAGAACTACTTATAACGATACTTGGAAAATTTATCATCATCATGTAGAGCGTTTTTACGATTTACTACATATGAGTAATGATTTTAGAGACCTAGATTTTAAGCATAATTTAGAAGAAAAATTAAAAATTATTTCCATTGCAGAAAAGCTATCTGAAGAAACAGATGTAAATAAAGCTTTTAAAGAGTTACAAAACTTACATAAAACTTGGAAAGAAGATTTAGGCCCTGTTCCAAAAGAAAATAGAGAAGAAATTTGGGAGCGTTTTAGTGCGGCAACTAAAAAGATTCATGATAAAAGACACGATTATTTTAGAGAAATGCGCTCTAAATATGACGAAATTATCGAAAAGAAATTAGCAATTGTAGCGCAAATAAATGACTACGATACTTCTAAAAACATAGCTCATAACGATTGGCAAAAAAGCATAAAAGATATTGAAGATTTAAGACAACAGTATTTTAATGCAGGTAAATTACCTTACGCAAAAAGCGAAGAAGTTTGGCAAAAGTTTAAAGCAGCCACTAAAAAATTCAATTCAGAAAAGAACAAGTTCTACAAGCAAGAAAAAAGTGGTCAGCAAGAAAACTTAGAAAAGAAAATGGCATTAATAGAAATTGCAGAATCTTTAAAAGATAGCGAAGATTGGCAAATGGCTACAGATGCTATGAAGAAAATACAGTCAGACTGGAAAAAAATAGGTCATGTACCGCGTAAATTTTCAGATGATATTTGGAAACGTTTTAAAGCTGCTTGTAACCATTATTTTGATCGTTACCACGACCAGAAAAATGCCGTTAGTAAAGAGCAACAAGCTATAATAGATGCTAAGAAAACATTTTTAGAAGAGTTAAAAACAGCTAAAGATGTTACTAAAGAAAGTGTTTTAACAGCTATAAATGATTGGAATGCTCTTGGTAGATTACCTAGAAATATGCGTCATTTAGAAGGGAAATTCAATAAAGAAATAGACAAGTTACTATCTACTTTATCTATTGATAAAAAAGAAGTAGCCATGTTAAAGTTTACCAATATTGTAGATAGCTATTTAGCAGATAATGATACCAGAAAATTAGATGCAGAACAATTGTTTGTAAGAAAGAAGATTGATGAGGTTGTAAGAGAAATTCAGCAATTAGAAAACAATTTAGGTTTCTTTTCTAATGCCAAAGTAGATAATCCTTTGGTTAAAAATGTTCGTACGCAAATAGAAGAATTTAAAGACGAATTAGACGTATGGAAAACAAAATTGAATTACATTAAAAAGTTAGATTATTAAACTATGCCCCAAATCAACCTAGTAAAAAAAGAAGATGTAGAAGGTTTAAAAAAATTGTTAGATACAATCAATTTGTTTCCGTCGGAAATGTTAGATGGAATGATTTATGATTATTTACACAATCCAGATACAAAATCGGTTTGGTTTACTTGTATTGAAGCAAATGAACACGTTGCTGTTGGTTTTTGTACCAAAGAAAAACTAACCAACGAAACCTATAATTTATTAGCTATTGGAGTTTCTAAAGCACATCAAAGAAAAGGTATAGCTAGTAAAATGATTCATTTTATTGAAGATCATTTAAAAGCCAAAGGAAGTAGAATGTTAATCATAGAAACTTCTAGTGTAGATGAATTTAAACAAGCTAGAAAACTGTATGAAAAACTAAATTACACCCAATTAGCTCAAGTAAAAGATTTTTGGGATGATAATGATCACAAACTTATTTTTGGAAAAAAGTTGAACTAACTATCTTTTTAAAGAAAACATTCTTTTAAGTACAAAAAAACTCGAAGCCTAGCTTCGAGTTTTTTCAATTAATATATATGAGTATATTTTATTAAGAAAATATCTTTTCCATTTTTGCTTTTTCTTCTTCAGCTAAAGCAGCATCTACTAAAATACGACCACTGTGCTCGTCTATAGTAATTTTTTTACGGTTTGCAATTTCTAATTGTACTTGTGGTGGAATTGTAAAATAAGAACCTCCAGAAGCACCTCTTTCAATAGCTACAACAGCTAAACCATTTTTTACTTTTGTTCTAATTCTGTTGTAAGCAGCAAACAAATGAGCGTCTAAAAACTTAGCATACTCCTGAGATTTTTCAGCTAATAAATCTTCTTCTTTCTCAGTTTCTTTTAAAATAGCATCTAATTCTGCTTTTTTATGAGATAAATGCTGCTCTTGTTTTGCTAACGTTTCTTTGGTAGCTTCAATAACCTCTTCTTTTTGAGCAATCTTAGCTTTAAACTCGTTAATTCTTTTTTCAGCCAATTGAATTTCTAAATCTTGAAATTCAATT
>CAYPHE010000183.1:0-5667 GCA_964410075.1 uncultured Polaribacter sp. | reverse complement strand
TGCTTCTAGATGTATTTATGGAAGCATCGCAAACACGTAACAAATGTAAATCTGCTTTAGCAATATCATTGTCTCCTAAAAAAGATTGTGGGTATACGTGCTCTGTATTGAAAGTTTGTGATGTATGAGAATTTAGGCTAGAACTCCATTCTCTTTCATCTCTGCTTTCTCCCGAATAAATCAACACTACATTGGCTGTGTTAGTAGGATCTTCGTCTGCATCGTATAAAAAATTATGACGTTGCGTATAAATTAGTTTTGTTGTATGTTTTTCTTCAGTAAGATTTTTAGCCTCTTCTGTAAGTATCGTTTTATCTTCTGCAAACAAAACATCTGAATAATAATCTTCTAATGCTGCTGGTATATTAAAACTAATAGTTGCTATAACATTTACTGTAACAGTTGCAGTATCGCAAACACTGTCTTGAGTGTCATCATCACAAATAGTATATGTAAAAGTATCTTCTCCAGTAAAACCAGCTTTTGGTGTATATATTATACTCCCGTTTTCTTGCAACTCTACGGTTCCTTCGGTTGTGCTTGTTCCAATTTCTTTAACTATAGTTCCGTCAATAATAAAATCATTGTTTAAAAAATCTGAAATAGCAGTTGCTTTAGTGTTCGAAGCATTATAACTATCATTTACAGCATTTAGTCCTTCTGCAACAGTTATAATAACTAGTGCCGAAGAACAAACATCATTTTCATCACAAATAGTATAAGTAAAAGAGTCTTCTCCTGTAAAATCTGTTTTTGGAGTATAGATTACATTTCCACTATTTAACTCAACCTCTCCTTCTGTAATAGCTACTTTGTCTACTGATTTTAGGGTAGCATTATTAATTATAATATCGTTTTCTAGTAAATTGTTTATCGTTATTGATTTGTTAGCAATAGTACTGTAACTATCTCTAACAGCTACAGAAGCACTCCCTCCTTCAACTTGAATAAAAACGGTTGCTGTTGAGCAGTTATTTTCAACTGTTTCGCAAATTGTATATTTAAAAGAATCTGTTCCTGCAAAATTGTTTTGAGGGGTAAAAGATATGATACCGTCCTCATTTACTACTTCCCCTAGCGTAGAAGAAGCATCTAACTCTAAAGTCGTTCCTTCCGCATTATCATCATTCTCTAAAGCATTTGTAATAAGTAACTCTTTATTTTGAGTGGTGGAATACAAATCATTATATGCAATTGGTTTTGGTATTGGAGCCGTTAATGAATCTGAGTCGGAACAGTTCGTTAAAATAATTGCTACCAATACAAGTTTTATTATTTGTTTTATTCTCATAATTTTGTTTTTAACATATAGAACCTGTATGAAAACATACTAGTTCTATAAGTTTATTCCATTTTTTTATATTACTCTACGTAGATATAATCTCCATTTTCCCCTAATTCGAGTACATAGATTTCTGTACCAGTTGGAAATGCTGAAATTGTCAATTCGTATAAATCTCCTGTTTCAGATTCTGGAAATCTTTGTTTCAAAATAACATTTAAAGCCTGTAATAACTCGTCGTTATCCCAATATGTAGGTCCCCCTTCTCTTCTATTAAAGTTTCCAAAGCGATCTAAGTTACTGATCTCATCATCTAAGCCTTCTTCATTAGCTAATTCAGTTGCTATAAAGTCATAATCTGCTTCTACAAGTTCGTAAGGTGTTGCATTGTTAGACTCCCATCTTCCGTCTTTATAAGTAAATTTTAAGGTTACGCTTGGAGCTGCCCAAATATCATTAAATACATATTGTGTAGCTGTAGTTAAAGTTCTTGTAGATCCACCGTAAAAGAAGTCATAAATAACTAAAATGTTATCTTCTTGCTGCGCAAAAGGGAATTCTCTTTCTAAAAATGTTGGTAAATAATTTTCTGGTAAAACGGAATTACTAAAACTTTTGAACCTTGCTGGACCTTCCATCTCGTCATAGTCTTCATCTCTAACAACATAAACATTTTCGTTTTCTATAACTTCCCATTCAGTACCATTGTATTTAAAAAATGAAAATAACTGCTCTAAAGGCGCATCTAACCCTCCTGCCTCAACTTTAATTTGTCTTACTCTCCATCTAGTAGACGCTTGATCTGTAGATTCATATTTTAAAGCTATATTTACTACTTGTCCGTCAAACTTTGAAATATCTACAAACTCTGATAAAACATAAATATTATTTGAATCATTAGCTGGCAAATTCGTAAAAGTTATTTCTTCCCAGTTTGCGGTTGCAACATCGTTACTGTAATCATTGGAAATCAAGACTTGTAATCCAAGATTATTAGGATCTCCAAATGCGTAAGTTTGATCAATTTGGATTTTCAGACCTGAATTTTCAGAAAAATCTAACTTTGGGGAAATTAGCCAATCTTCATTTTCTACAGGGCTACCATTAAAGCCACTCATTTGTACATTCATAAATCTAGTACCCCCTTCAGACCATTCTTGATCTCCAATTATATTTATTGGTGTCCAACCTTGAAAGGTATCAAAATTTGTTTCACTTACAATTTTAGTTCCATCTACTCGCTCTTCCGTATATTTTAAATATTCTACTCTTATAATATCATTTTCTTTTGGAATAGAGATTTCTCTAGTTAATATATCTTTAATAGCCATTTCTTCATTTTCTGAAACTAAAAAAGCACCAGATTCTGGAGTTAAATAATCTGTAGCTTTTAGTTCGTATTTATCAGCGTTAACGAAACCTATTAAATCTTCATCATTTGTATTTATACCCGTAAGGTATTCTATATCTACAAAAATATTTAATCCATTGACTGCCACATCAGTTTTATCTGATAAAATCGGAGCGATTTTAATTTCTGCATCTTCTATTGAAGGAAAAGCATTAAAAACTTCATAAATATCATCATCTCCAGCATCAAATGCAGCAAAATCAGCTGATGTTAATTCATAAGTTATGTCATTTAATACTGGTATAGCCTCTCCTGCTTCTTCAAAAGCTGCGTCTAGTTCGTCATTACATGATACTAATAATATACCACATAAAAATGTTACGATTATATATTTAAATTTTTTCATTTTAAAAGTTTTTAAGATTTAAAAGTTAATTGTGGTACTAACACTGAAAGTTCTTCCAGGCCCAAAAAAGACCTCTGCTCCAGCAGCTGTCCCTCCATTATCATCAGCTCTAGTAATGTATCGTGTATTAAACACATTGTACATTCTAGCACTAATAACAGCATCTAAATCTGAAATTTTAAATTTATGACGTATCGAAGTGTCAAACAAATGGTAATCAGGAACCTCATAAGGATTTCTTCTTAAAAAATCTATTCTCTCTTGATTGTTTAAATCTTCTTGACTTAAAACTCGATCACTTGGATCAAAGTCCGCAAAGTATCTATCGTAATAATTATAATCTATATAAAAAGAGGTATCTGATGATAAATCTACTCTTAAATTTAAACCAGCTGTAGTTTGCGCAGATCTACCTACCGCTAAATTACTAATCAATACGTTAAATTCATCTTGAACAACTTGATTTTCGTCTGTTCTAATTACATTAACATCATCTAACCAAACCCAATCTCCTAAAGACACGAAACCTTTTAGATTTAAAAAGTCAAAAGGACGATAGTCAAAATCTACTTCAATACCTTGATGCAGTGCGTTTATACCCGTAATATTGTCAAAAAACAATCTATTTTCTATCTCACCATTTTCAAGCTGAACTTGTTCGGTTCTGTTTCTTGTTTCAGTTCTATCAGTCCACTTTGTATTATAAATATTTACATTAACAGCTAGTTTATCTGTTCGTAAGCCATAACCTAATTCTGCACTAAATATTTTCTGATTTTCTGCTTCAGAGTTTGTTGCATCATTATCATTTGTAGGCCAGATTGCATTTGGGAAAGGAGCCCTTTCAAAATAACCAATATTAAAAAATACGTTATGATTACTCCCTATTCTATAATTTGCGCCAGTCTTAGATCCAAAACCAGTAAAATCGATCCAATCTGTTTTTCTGTTAGGGTCATTTGGGGTTTTCCGAAAAAAATCTTCTCTTTGGTATTCAGTTCTAGATACGTTAGCTGAAATGAAAGCAGAGATATTACCTCTATCATACTCTAGTTGTCCAAAACCACCAAGAATTCGAACCAAACTTTTATTATGAAATGAGAATTTATCTCCAACTCTTAGTTGATTTTGAGGATTATTTATATTTCGATTGTCTACATCTACAAATTCGCCTCCTAATAAATCGTCAATTTCTGCAAATCTTTCATACTCTCCGTACCTTGCATCTAAACCTGCAGTTAAGTCTAAATCTTCATTAAGTTCTTTATTATAGTTAGACAACAAACCATACCAATAGTGTTTATTTACACGCGTGTTTAAGTAAGTTCTAGAAATTCTATTTGCAGTATTATTTTTTACAATTTGATCTACGTCAATTGGTCCATAATCTCCAATTCTTAGATCATTATTTTTCAACCTATCAGAACTCGTATCTGCTCCGTCTCCTAAATCGAAAGTGATACCACCAAAACCATGACTAAAATATGCAGAGGTTGATAATTTAGACGTATCGTCTATATCCCAATAGTGAGATAACCCGATTAAAGGTTTATGAAATTCGTTTCTACTTAAACTAAATATCTCTCCATTTCTTATTCCAAAATCTGCATTGGTTCTTATACCACTTGGGCTTTGTCTAGTATCTTGTAGAGTAAGTCTTTCAAATCTAGTACCATGTTGTTGAGGAGCACCTGTTGCTGTTAAAATTAGCTTGTGATTATCGTTAAACTCTTTACTAACACCTGCAAAGTAAGTAAATGCATCAAAAGGAGTTCCATCAACATAACCGTCTCCAAATGTTCTATCTACATAAATAGTAGTTGCAAAACCATTATTTAATCCTGTAGATAATTTTAAAGCATATTTAGTATAACCATCATTTCCTAAGCCGTAAGAAAACCTTCCTCCTTTTTCTGTAGCAGTTGTTTCTGTTATTATATTTTGAGTTCCACCAATAGAAGGAACTCCGAGTTTTGAAGCTCCTAAACCTCTTTGTGTTTGGGTAAATTTAGTAACATTACCAATACCCGCCCAGTTAGACCAAAACACTCTTCCATCTAAAAAATCGTTTACAGGAATACCATTGATAACTACAGCAACATTTTCAGAGTTAAATCCTCTCATTGTTATTTCGCCGTCACCAAAACCACCGCTACCTCTTGTAGTAAATACTCCAGGAGTTGATTTTAAAATTTCAATAAACTCTTGATTTCCTAACTTTTGTGCAATTTCTTCTTGTTTAATAGTAGAAACTGCCACTGGTGTTTTTCTATCAATTGCAACAGAAGAAAAAACCATTATTTCTTCTAAAGTGTTTGAGTCTTCTTTAAGGGTTATTGTTGCAAGTTTTGAATTTGTTTTCGAAAATTCAATTTCTTGTTTCACATAACCAATGTAAGAAACCACAATAATACCTTCATTTTCTTTAGATGTAAGTTCAAACACCCCATTAAAATCAGTAGTTGTTCCGTTACTAGTCCCTTTTATGACTATACTCGCACCAGGTAAAGGCTCGTTATATTCGTCTATAACTTTACCAGTAATTTTAGTTTGCCCTAAGACTGTAGCCACAGTAAAAAACAAAGCTACTAGAAGTAAGTTTTTAATTTTTTTCATTTGAATAATTAG
>CAYPHE010000182.1:3001-5697 GCA_964410075.1 uncultured Polaribacter sp. | reverse complement strand
GCACCTTCAAAAACTAAGCTATCATTTGTTTTATAAGATAACGTACCACTTCCTTTAGTAACCAATTGATTTCCTTCTTCATCCCAAAAATTCAGCATTACATTTTTAACTTCATCACTAAAAAAACTTCCTTCAGCTAGTTTTTCTTCAGATTTTTTCTGTCCGTTTTCATAAAAATTTGTCCAAATTCCTGATCCTTTTTTCCCGTTAAGTACTAAACCTTCAGTAGCTTTATTTCCATTTTTATGATACGAAATGTAATTGCCGTTTGCCCTTAGAACTTGTAACCCAGAAGTAGTAAATTTAGATTCTTTTTGATATTCCTTTGCTTTTTTATCAAATACAAATTTTTCTACTTCAAATAAGTTTTCATCAACATTTATTTTTTTTATAACTACAAATGTTTCAGATTTTAAAAAAGTAGCTCTATTATTTCTATAATATAGCGTATCTCCATTTGTGTAATAATTGTTATTTTGAGCAATACTAGAAAGCGTTATTCCCAGAGCTAACAAAATAAATTGAATTTGTGTTTTCATTTTTTAAATGTTTTATTTTATAATCTAACAGTCTGGGGGACTAATTTTGTGTAATCTCCATTATTTCTGATTACATCTCTTACAATTGAGGACGAAATATAAGAAGTTTCTGCGGAAGTAAGCAAAAAAACAGTCTCAATTGGAGCTATAGTTCTATTGGTATGCGCTATGGCTTTTTCAAATTCGAAATCTGCAGGGTTTCTCAAACCTCTTAAAATAAAATCTACATTGTTTTTCAGGCAGAAGTCTACAGTTAAACCTTTATAAGTAACTACTTTTATTTTTGGGTTACCTTTAAAGGAATCTTCAATAAATTTTTTGCGTTGTTCTAAAGAAAACATATATTTTTTATTGGAATTTATACCAATAGCAATTATTAATTCATCAAATAATTTTACACCACGCTCTACAATGTCATAATGCCCAGATGTAAACGGATCAAAAGATCCTGGAAATATTGCTCGTTTCATAATTTTTATTGTTGAAGTCATAAAGTTGAAATGTTATTTGAACTTTCTAACTTTAAACTTTTAAACTACTCTCTATTGCATTTTCGAAAAGCTCTTCTAAAGAAATACCCGCTTCTTTTGCTTGTTGTGGTAAAATACTTTCTTCTGTTAAACCAGGTACAGTATTCATTTCTAAAAAAAATGGATGACCATCTACTAAAATATACTCTGATCTAGAAAAACCAGACATATTTAAAACCTGATATACTTTTAATGCGGTTTCTTCTACCGTTTTTTGTTCTTCTAATGTTAACCTTGCAGGTGTAATCTCTTGTGATTTTCCTTCATATTTGGCTTCGTAATCAAAAAAATCATTTTCGGATACTATTTCTGTAATAGGCAATACTATTGTTTTTCCTTCAAACTGAATTACTCCTACAGAAACTTCTTTTCCGTCTAAAAAAGATTCTATTAAGATTTCATCATCTTCTTTATAAGCAATTTCAATACCTTTTTTAACTTCATCAACTGTATAGGCTTTTGAAATACCATAGCTAGAACCTGCATTGTTTGGTTTTATAAAACATGGTAAACCAACTTTTTCTATAATTTTTTCAGTATTGATATCATCTCCCCTATTTAAATAAAAAGATGTTGCCGTTTTAATTCCGTAGCTTTTTAAAACACTTAATGTATCGCGTTTGTTAAATGTTAATGCCATTTGATAATAATTTGCAGATGTGTGAGGCAAATTAATCAACTTAAAATAAGCAAGCAGTAGACCATTTTCTCCTGGCGAACCATGTATTGCATTAAAAACACAGTCAAATGTTATTTTTTCTGAGTCTTTAACAAATGAAAAGTCATTTTTATCAATAACATATTCAATATTATTATCATCTAGAACCGTCCATTTTCTAGAAGATATTACAACACGATACGAATTGTATTTTTCTTTATTTAAATGTTTATAAACTACAGTTCCACTTTTAATTGAAATATCATGCTCAGAGGAATATCCTCCCATTACAATAGCAATGTTTTTCTTCATGCTTTAAAAATATTGATGAACAAATTTATCAAAATAATAATACAAACCTCAACGTTTAGTTTTTATATCTTTGTTTACTGAATTTCTTATTTATGAGCTTCTTTTCTTTTTTAAAAAGTAGAATATTTTTTTTACAGCTTTTTATTGCTGTTATAGGGTTGCTAATTATTGTATTTGGCTTGCAATATTGGTTGGGTGAAACCACTAATCATGACCAAAAAATACAAGTACCCAACTTAGACAGGCTAACTTTAAATGAGGTAGAACAAAAGCTAAATGAACTTGATTTATCTTACAAAATTATAGATAGTGCTAGTTACAATCCAAATTACCCAAAGCGTTCTGTAATTGAACAAACTCCTGAGGCTGGCGATTTTGTTAAGGAAAAAAGAAAAATCTATTTGACCTTAAATCCTTCTAAGTATAGAAATGTTACTATACCAGATTTAAATGGTAGAACAAAAAGACAAGCAACTTCTCAATTAAGGTCTATCGGTTTTCATGTAGATACTGTTTATACTTATGTTAAAGATATTGGAAAAGATGTGGTTAGAGGCTTAAAAAATGATGGGGAAGAAATAAATGCTGGCGAAAAATTACCTTTAAATTCAAAGATTCAATTGATTTTGGGTGATGGGAATAGACAGTAGACAGTAG
>CAYPHE010000182.1:0-2901 GCA_964410075.1 uncultured Polaribacter sp. | reverse complement strand
TAGACAGTAGACAGTAGCAAAATTAAAACCCTAATTTACAATTCAATATTAAAAATTAGTAACTTTTAAACATTATAAACTTTCTGACTTTCAAAAAACCATCAAGCATAAACTAAAAACCGAAAACCTTCAACCATCAACTCAAAATAACAGTGCAAGAAAACCAGTCTCAAGATATAGAAAACGACGAATTATACGAACATTACAAGTTTACAGCTAGCATTGGACAAGTTCCTTTACGTGTGGATAAGTTTTTAATGAATTTTGTTGAAAATGCGACAAGAAACAAGGTACAGCAAGCTGCAAAAGCAGGTAATGTTTTGGTGAATGATATTGCTGTAAAACCAAACTACAAAGTAAAACCTAATGATGTGGTTCGTGTAGTTTTGGCTCACCCTCCTCACGAAAATTTATTAGTTGCAGAAGATATTCCTCTAGATATTGTTTACGAAGATGACACGTTAATTGTTGTAAATAAACCCGCAGGAATGGTTGTACATCCTGGACATGGTAATTATTCTGGAACTTTGGTAAACGGTTTAATTCACCATATTGAAAATTTACCCACAAACGCTAACGAACGCCCAGGTTTAGTGCATCGAATAGATAAAGACACTAGTGGATTATTAGTTGTTGCTAAAACTGAATTTGCTATGGCAAATTTATCTCGTCAGTTTTTTGATAGAACTACAGAACGATTGTATTATGCTTTAGTTTGGGGAAACATAGAAGACGACGAAGGACGAATTGAAGGAAATATTGGGCGTAGTTTAAAAAACCGTTTGCAAATGGCTGTTTTTCCTGATGGAGAATATGGTAAACATGCTGTTACACATTTTAAAGTTTTAGAACGTTTAACCTATGTAACATTGGTACAATGTAAATTAGAAACAGGAAGAACGCACCAAATTCGTGCGCATTTTAAGCATATTGGACATACACTTTTTAATGACGAGCGCTATGGAGGAAATGAGATTTTAAAAGGAACTACATTTACCAAATACAAGCAATTTGTTCAAAATTGTTTTAAAGTATTACCAAGACAAGCATTACATGCAAAAACCTTAGGATTTACACATCCTATTTCTGGAGAATTTTTACAGTTCAATTCAGAAATTCCAAAAGACATAGCAGATTGTTTAGAAAAATGGAGAACCTATTCGGAGAATTCTAAAGAAGAACTTTAATTTTCTATACTTTCTTTAAAATAAAATAGCAGTTTACACTTTTTGCCTAAACTGCTATTTAAAAAAACTACCGTACTGCTGTTTATTATTTTCCTTTTATAGCACATGTTTTAATACCAAACACACTATAAATTGGGCAAAAATTGATCAAGCTTGTCAATACAAACACTCCTGCTAAAACTAATAGCACAATACCTAATACTCCACTAATTACGCCTGTAAAGTATAATACAGAAACTACAACAGCTATTAGAATTCTTACAACTCTATCTACAGAACCCATATTTTTTTTCATGATTTTAAAATTTTAATGATTATTATTTTAACACCACAAATATGGATCATGAAAATAGACTGTGCAGTGACCTTAGTCACTACTTAGTAAAATAATCTCACCAGAATTTTGTGCAATTTTACCTTCTACTTCTAACTTTTTCATAACTCTAGAAACAACTTCTCTTGCTGTACCCAATTCGTTTGCTAATTGAACGTGACTTACTTTAATGGACTTAGAGTTGATTAGTGTTGTTTTTCTTTTTAAATGATCATACAAACGTTTATCCATTTTGTCTAAAAGCAAATGACTAATGGTATCTAATAGTTCAGAATACCTTAAATTAAATTGACTATAAAATAAATCATTAAATTTTGGATAATCTTTTAACCAAATGGGTAGATACCTTACAGGAATCAATAATATTGTAGAATCTTCTTCTGTTTCAGCAAAAATCTTACTAGGTGTATTTTTTAACGCTGCATAAAAAGACATTACACAACTTTGTGCTGGTTCTATATAATATAACAACAACTCTTTTTCATTAAAACTAGAATTTACTTTTACCAATCCTTCTATAACTATTGGCAATACTTTTACATACTGTTGTTCTCTTAAAATTTTAGTTCCTTTTGCAAATTGCTGAATGGTAGACTCAGACAGAATTTTCTGTTGCAATTCTTTAGGCAGAAAAGAAAGTATATTTTTATCAAGTTCCATGTAGTGTTTTTTAATTTAGCTAAACAAACTCATTACCACTTACAATATAAAATATTTGTTATTTAAAAGAAAGAAGTACTAACAAAAAAAACACTTTATAAAACAATTCTTAGATTTTTATTTATCCCAATCGTTTTTTAAATAATATAGTGCCTCCTCTAATGCTTTTTTAGAAGATTTTGGATAAAAATCCAGATCTTTTTCTGAGTTACTGGTATCATAATCTTGTTTTAATCCGTAAAACATATCTAAATATTGCCTTTGTAATTTAGGCTCTTTACCTGAAATTTTACTTGTTAGTTCCATAAGAACTGCCACAACATATAATAACTTTTTAGGTACTTTTTTGGGCTCTTTAATGTTTAATTCTGGGTACAATTCCGATGCAATTTTAACACTCTCTTGCATTGAAGTATGCTTTTTATTTGCAAGAATATAACGTGCTCTATTTTTTCCTTTTAACATAGCGCTATACAATCCTAAAGCAACATCTTTTACATCTATCCAGTTTAATGTAATATTAGTATCTACAGGAATTTCTTTGTTTAAAATTTGATGTACTAATTTATTAGAATAACTTAATTTATGAGCCTCTGCTCCTATCATTGCAGAAGGAAGTACTACAACTGTTCTTATATTATAGGTTTTACTCAAATCTAAAGCTAGTTTATCAGAGTCGTTTTTAGAATTGTAGTACCAATTTCTACGATCTTTATTATA
>CAYPHE010000181.1:0-5703 GCA_964410075.1 uncultured Polaribacter sp. | reverse complement strand
GGCAACCAGTAGACGCACTCTCTGCTTTATTACACGCAGATAATGCTTACCATATCGGTAAACGTATTTGTGAAAAATTAAAAGAATTGATTCCTCGTCAACAGTTTGATATTCCAATTCAGGCAGCAATTGGTGCAAAAATTATTGCTCGAGAAACGGTAAAAGCGTTGCGTAAAGACGTAACTGCAAAATGTTATGGTGGAGATATTTCTCGTAAGCGTAAATTACTAGAAAAGCAGAAGAAAGGTAAAAAACGTATGCGTCAAGTTGGTAATGTAGAAATACCTCAACAAGCGTTTATGGCAGTTTTGAAGTTGAATGATTAGATTTAGATTATTTGATTTTTAGAACTTTAGATATTTAGAAAAAAAAGCCTTTTTGAGCAATCAAGAAGGTTTTTTATTTGAAGCTACTTGTGCTGAACTGGATTCAGTATTTCCAGCATTGCACTGTATCTTTTTCTTTTGTCATTGCGAACGAGGAACGAGTGTGGCAATCTATCCATCATTTACTAAAGTTCCTTTATAATTTGTAGAAGAAAAGAATGCTATTTCTTCCGAGATTTCGGGGCAGGGATGGCCTTATTTATGAGATTTTTGCTATTTCCAGGTAATTTTTTTAAATTAACTAAGCTAGAAATGTTGTCACATCAAGTGAATTTGACTGAAGTAAGAAAGTCAAATTTGTATCAAGATGTTTTTCAAGTTCAATAGCAAATATTTTGAGATTTCTCCATAAAGTCGAAATGACAATGGATAGATTAATTTATTATTTCTATTTAAATTATCTATTAAAAATCACTCTGAATGACATGAATTTTCTTAAGTCGAGCTTTTTATAAATAGAAGAAATCCAAACCATTGTCACATCGAGTGAATTTGATTGACGTTAGGAAAATCAAATTTGTATCGAAATACTTTTAAATTTAAAATAAATTCCCAATTAAGTTGATAAGAATGCTAAGCGTTTTATCTGTCATTCCGATTGAAGCGTCAGCGAAATAGAGGAATCTTAAACTTAATACTATATATTTTTGAGATTTCTCCATAAAGTCGAATTAGCTAACTTCTACAGAAATGACAATTCATAAATTAGAAAGATAAACCTATATTTTCTTAATCAGCTTTTTTTTCTTCTCAGGTTCAAGCTCAGGTTCTTCGCTATTTTCTTTTACACTTCCAGGAAAAACCAGATTAGTACTAGAAAACGTTGTTCCAAAAGTTACGCTAGCTCCATAAACTTGTTTTACAGCTTCTTCTACCTGATTGTCAGTTAATTCTTTAAGTGGATGAATAAATACAGACCAAAGTACTTCTTCTGATAGTGCATACTTTACATCTAACGCTGTGTGAAAATTGGCAATTAACGATGCTCTTAATAAAGTTTCGTCTAAACGACTTTCTTCTGCAATTGGAGACATAATTCGCATACGATTGTGCGTGCTATCTGTAACACAAATAAAAAAGACGTCGTTTACTTTAAACTGCCACTGTCCGCTTGTACCTTGAATAGAATCGGACATACGTTCTAGGATTAATCCCATTTTTTTATTGTTCATCTCTTGAGAAAAAGATAGTGAAATTGAGAAAAAAAGTAGAAAAAAGAAGAAAAGTTGTTTCATAACTAGATTTTTGTATCATAGCTTTGGTCGTATTGTTTTTTAAAAAATAACAGGAATGTTTGTTATTGAAGAATTGAAAGATTGGGTGATTTAAAAAATTACAATTCTTGATCCTGTTACTACTACTAGCCACGAATTCACGAATTTTATATCTAGTTGTCTTATCATAAGATTGCCACACTCGTTCCTCGTTCGCAATAATAAATACTTTGAAACTCTGTAACTTTTCAACTTCTAAAAATTACACATGCTGATCTATTAAAATCACATTTCCATCGGGATCTGTAATCATAAAATTTGCAGGACCAGATGAATTCTCATCAACTTCTGTCATTAATTTTACATCATTTTCTTTTAGATTTTTTTGTATAGTTCTTACATCGTCAAATTCGTCTAACTTATTAGCACTTTCATCCCAACCCGGATTAAATGTTAAAATATTTCCTTCAAACATCCCTTGAAATAAACCGATTAAAGCATTACCATTTTTCATAATTAAATATCCCTTTTCTTGCTCTCCAGCAAAAACAGAAAACCCTATTTTCTCATAAAATAGTTTAGAAATTTCTAAATCTTTTACAGATAAACTCGCAGAAAAAGCGCCTAATTTCATAATTTATAGTTTTTAGATTGATGTTTTAAAATTATAGAAAAATTAAAAGATTGAATAATTAAAATATAGAAAATCTCGACATTTCTATCGAGATTTTCATTTCAATCAATTCATAACATATCAACAAACTAATCTTTAAGATATGTTTCATCAGTCAGTGTTTTCATGAAGTTAACCAGGTCTTTCGTTTCTTTATCAGTCAATTCTAACTGGTCTTCTGGTAAGGTTTGGTTTGGATTGTCTATACCTAAACCTAAACCACCACCTTTATTATAAAAGGTTACTACCTCTTCTAAAGTGCTGTAAACACCATTATGCATATAGGGTGCAGTTAAAGTAATGTTTCTTATAGTAGGTGTTTTAAAAAAGTATTTCCTTTCCTCTATATTGTATAAATAATATCGCCCCAAATCAGTGTCTTTAATTGGGTTATCAAAATCTGCATTTTTTGGAACACCCAAATTTTCAAGCTCACTTTCGTCATATTTTGGAGGAACAGTTCCATTAAATGTTGGTGGAAAATGACAAGTTGCACAGGTAGCTTTTCCCATAAATAAATTAAATCCGTTTTTTTCTGATGCAGAAAGGTTAGCAACCTTACCCTGCATATTTTGATCGAACTTAGAGGTAAAATCACCTAAACTTCTTTCATAATTGGTAATTGCATTTAAAATATTTCGATTGGTAACACCATCATCATATAATTTTTCAAATGCGCTTACATAAGTTGAATCTGAAAGTATGGCTTTTTCAATACTGAAAAGATCTGTGTGGAATTCTTGCGTATTTTCAACAACATTTTTTATTTGTCCTTCTAGAGAAAAAGCAATAGCATCGTAGAAAAAAGATTGCTGATAAGCAACATAAGCCAATGTTGGTGTATTTCTTAACAATGGTTTTCCTTTATTAGATTTCGCAAATGTAAATCCATCTGTAAATGCTTTTTTAGAATCGTGACAAGTTGCACAACTCATCACATTATCTTTTGATAAACTTTTATCGTTAAAAATCTTTTTACCTAATTGAATAACATTTTGATTATTGTTATAGGCTCCTTTATTTCCAAAAGCAGGTAAATTTAGAAAATCAGAAGCAAACAAATTATCAGCTTTAGGATTTAGATAATACAACTCTTTTAAAGCAATGTCCCAATCTTTTGCAGTTTCATTTACCAAACTCAATTGTGTATTGGTATGATTCTTAATAAAAGCATATCTATCAAAAGTTTCAAAATTTCCATTTGTTAAATCATCAATTGTAGCATTTAATTCTTTTACCCAATGATGATAAATCGCTTCATTTGAAAATGCATCCTTATAAATTGACAAAACCTTTAAAATGGATTGATAATTATAAGACGATTCTAATAAAGAATTTGCCAACATTGGCGAGTCGAAACCTGTAATTCCTTTTGTTGCTACTAAAACTATTTGATCTCTTATCATTTTTAGAAAATGTCTATCAGACTGTCTATAAATCAAATGATTGATTTTTATAAACGGTAATCTTGCATTCATAAAAATCAAAGTATTATGTAACGACTTATTGTCAATTTCATCTGCAAATAATAGTTCTTCTATAACTTGAAAACTTTTTGGCTTTATTTTTTTAATATCATTTGGGGCTTCTTCTTCTACCTTCAACAAATTAGGTCCGTTTAATGTTTTGTAGTTTTCGTAATCAAAAGCCACAATAAATGGTTCCGCTTTCTTATACCATTTTCTAGAGTTTAAAAAAGCTTTTTTATTATAATCAAACGTTTTTGTGGTATCTATTTTTGATAAATAATGAGCACAACTATCTAATGATTTAAAATACAGATGCTGCACGTCTTTAATAAAAACTGATGTCTCATTATCAGTTAATTTTGTATATGCTTGCTTTTTTTTAGTACAAGCAAAAAAGAGGCTTCCCGAAAGGAAAGCCACTTTTATGTATCTAAGTGTCTTGTTCATTTGTTTTGCTATTTATCTAGCTAAACCTTCAATTTTAAATAAGAATGATCCTTCTAAATCAGATAAACCCTCTGCAATTGCAGTTGGATCGAAGAATTTTTTACCATCTGCTCTAACAGCAGTTGCAATCTTATCTTCTTCCCAACCGTGAACTTGCACACCGCATAAGAAAGTTGGTGTTGTAGCACCGATTACATCAGTAACATCGATCATTCCAGTAAATTCCCATTTACCTCCACCTCCGTAAAGTGTTTTTACGTCAGCATCATCTTCATTAGCTTCTAAAACCGTTTTTAAAGTTTTGTTAGCAATGTCATACTGAAAGATTTTTGCCCACTGACCTGGTCTGTATCCGTTTGGATCTTCTTGGATGTACACATAGTTTTCAGTAACTACAATATTATCAGGCGAGTTAAATCCATCAGCAATTCCGCCAACTTTGTCTCCATCTAGAATACAAGTGATTTTACAATCTCCAGTTGGGTCATTTTCATTTAACTGTACCATGTATATTCTACCAAAAACAGTTCCTTTTGTTGGTGCTGCATTATTACCAGTTACACAGAAAAATAAAGTTCTCTCATTTGAAGCAGAACCTCTTCTCCAGTCAATATCTTCAATTCTTTGGAATCCAATTGCATTAGCATCCATAGCTTCTGCATTCAATTCGTCTTTAGTTCTTTCGCTCATTTTAACCCACTCAGCATCGTAAGTTACTCCTTCTGCCATTCCCATCTCGAACTTCATATTTCCATCACCAACAGTAGCAGGAGTTTTATCGCTATTGTTTTTTCCTCTTAATACGAATAATTCTCCAGTAAATAAGTCACCTCTATTACCAACATACATTCCAAAATGTCCATCAGGATCAGAACCTCCATCATCATCTCCAATAAAAACAACTGTTTTATCTGCGTATGCATTTTTACCAATTGCAACAGCGTTTTCTGTAGACCACTCTCCCATTGCAGGAGATCTTGCAGCAAAATTAGCTTGAGATACTGGTTTGTATGGATCAACCACATATACTCCTTTGTTAGCACCACCCCATTCACCTCCAGAAAGGTATAATGGACCAAAACCGTGCTCTTCTTTTGTAATACCAGAACCAGAACATTGTGCCGTAAAAGCAGTTGCTATAGAGTTAACAATGTAATCTCCCTCTAAAGGTTGTAATTGCTCATTTAATCTTATTCTAGCGATAGAATAATCTCTTTCTAAGTTATTTATTAAAGAATATGTATTGTCATCATTTTTAAACAATGCAGTACCATCCATAAAAGAACCGTAAACAAAAGTAGAATCACTCGGTAAAATATCTTGAGAAGTCATAATCATTTCTACTTTCATAGAAGAAAATTCCGAGCCCTTTAAGAAAACTTTGTCAGCAGAAACTACAGAAGAGGTAAGTGGAGATAAAGCTTCTACTGTAGGAGTAAAATCTTCACCATTAACACCGTCTTTTCCATTTGTTCCGTCTACGCCATCAACTCCATTGATGCCATCAATACCAT